>NZ_FPLG01000112.1:0-53021 GCF_900120065.1 Moritella viscosa | reverse complement strand
CAGAATCATTTACAGGGTCTGGATAAGACAAGCTGACGTAGCTTAATACTCTTTATGAATATAGATAAAACCAGCACTGTGGCCCCCTACTACGGTGTTGGTTTTAATTTATAACCTCACTCATCTTTCTACTACATTTCTCTCTATTTCTAATAAAATCAAAAGCTATAACACAATGTCATGTAAGCCAATTTAATATCCATCGATACGACATACTATGTGGTTATACATACTCATTATTTGATAGAGAAGAGAAAACAAAATGAAATATTATATATTACTGCTAATGACCATGTTTTTCAGCACCACAAGCGTTTTAGCCTCTGAATGGGAATTAGAAAAGTATGACGAAGAAAATGACATTAAAGTTTATACCCGATTAAAACCAAACAGTAATAGTGATTTTAAAGAATTTAAAGCAACCACCCATATTAAATCTCGAATTACACCGTTTATCGCGTTGCTCAACAATGCTGATTTAGCGTGTGAATGGATGTATAACTGTATTGAATTCAAATTTATTGATGAAGCATCCGCAACTAAAAAAACGTCTTATAGCATCAATAATGCACCTTGGCCTGTTACAGACCGCGACTTTGTTATTGATAGTGAAACACAACAAGATAAAGACAGCTATGCAGTCACTATTACCCTGTCATCCGCTTTTGATAAAGTAGCAAATGATGATAACTATGTACGTGTTAAAGACCTCCAAGGTAAATGGCAATTTATACCGCTAGATAACGGTATTGTCGAAGTTACTTACCAATTATTCTTAGACCCAGCCGGAAGTGTACCAAGTATGATCGCCACGACAACTGTCGTCGACACACCATATTATACCCTTCTCAATCTACGTAAAATTATTACTAAACCTGAGCTACAATCACAACAACTCGATCACATTAGTGAACCTCCAGCGAATGAATAAAACATAACAAGGATGATAATATCGACAAGCTTGCTAAAAGCTGTATTAATATTTTCATCCTTGTTAACATAGGATTATATAAAAGTGCCTCCCTGTTATCGATTTATGAGTTAGTCCGAATGATAAAACAACAATTACATATTGCCCTCGTTGAAGATGAAATCAATATCGCAGAAAATTATCGCGATACATTACAACGCATTGGCTATCGGGTTTCACTTTTTCATAACCGCCAAGACGCACTCGCAGCTTTTACCCTTGCATTACCTGATATGGCGATTATTGATGTAGGTTTACAAGATGAATACGAAGGCGGTTTTGAGCTCTGTCGTACATTACGACAATTATCAGAGACACTTCCAATTATCTTTTTAACCGCGCGTAGTAGCGAGTTAGATGAGATCTCAGCATTACGCCTTGGAGCTGATGATTATTTAACAAAAGACGTCAGTATTCATCAAGTATTGGCGCGCGTTTCGGCGTTATTTCGTCGTATTCAAGCACTAAAAAAGCCACAATCCGCAGATGAACAAGTACTCAGTAGAGGTTCATTGCGCATTAACATTGAACGTATTGAAACTTACTGGCAAGATCAGCCTGTGATACTCACTTTAACCGAATTTTGGATTGTGCACACACTTGCTAAGCACCCAGGTCAAGTTAAAAACCGAGACCAGCTCATGGATGCTGCACATGTGGTATTAGATAATAATACGATCACAACGCACATCAAACGAATACGTAAGAAATTTAGCCACATTGATAGCGAATTCAACGCCATAAAAACAGCTTACGGCATGGGTTATCGCTGGGTCATAGAGTGAAAATTCACTTTAGTCTAAAAACCCAACTACTACTTGTGGCCAGCTTAATGCTATTACTACCATGGGCGGGCTGCCAAAGTGTGAGCGTTTTAGAAACAAGTTTACGTCAAAGTCATAGTCAGTTACTTGATGTGCAAATGACCACTGCTGCACAGCAAATAGAACGTAAGCTTAATCAATCACAATATCCCAGCCTTAATACCAACCAAGGCAACTATTACGCCCCGCTCACTGACAGTAAAATGTTATTAGATGGGTTTGATGGTGAAGAAAGTGATTGGGAAAATATAACCACACCTTGGTTTCAACTTAATACCTATGATTACGTGGCTGGGCTACCAACAGAGGCTAAACCATCCACAGCAGTTAAATTTAAATTAGCTGCAAATGATAAATTACTCTACATCTTAATTCAGACCTCTGCTCTAACACCGCATTATTTTAACCCTATGCAACCAAAAAAGATCGCAGATCAGCTCAATATTCGCAGTATCAATAATACCGGGCTTATTTCACGTTGGCAGATCAATCCGCAAGGCTCAGGCAGGGTAGAAATGCATAACATGAGCCAAACAATTAAAACAAGTCGAGATGCGGGTACCTGGTTATGGCGAGATGGTCATTATAATATTGAAATCGCAATACCTATTAACTTAGCAAGCAATGCGATTGGGTTTGATCTCGTGCTTAATAACAAACAAAAAAATCAACACTTTAAATCGAAGCCAGCGACAACGTACGAGCGTAGCTTGGTTCGTGAAAAATCGGATTTAAATCAGCAACTCGCAAACTATATACAACCGGGTCTCAGTTTATATCTACTTAATAGTCAGTATTGGTTGGTTGGGCAAGTAAATGCAGAGCAAATAACAGGCGATAGTTTAGAAGATGACGATATCCAAGAAGAACCATCTTGGTTAACACACACCATCTACAACAAATTATTTACTTCAGGGTCATTACCTTATTGGCGAGAACCTACCAGCCTTGGCCGCTGGCGACGTCCGCAGCAATTAGAAAAAACAATCTGGTACCAAGACTCACCGATTAATAAACAACTGCACAGTAAAACCATTTATATCCATGGCCAACCTTTTTATTTTGTTGCAGTGCAAGATTCACGACAGAGTTTACTGTCAGCAAGCGTGGCGTTAAATCAGCTATTAACGCTACTTTTCACCATTATCGCCATCATTGTTTCTGGTTTATTTGCATTTGCATCCTCACTATCTTGGCGTATTGTTAAAATGAAACAAAACTACCGCGATGCAATCGATTGTGACGGTAAGATAATGGCAGTGCCACAAGCAAGTAAACTGCCCGACGAACTCGGTGATTTATCTCGTGTCATGCAACAACTAACCATCAATCAAGGTAAATACACGAATTATCTCGCTTCGTTAGCAGACAAACTTTCTCATGAATTAAAAACACCCGTTGCTGTCATTCGAACATCACTCGAAAATCTGGAACTATCAAATTTAGATCCAGAAGCAACAAAATACCTCACACGCGCAATGCAAGGTACTAACCGTTTAAGCCAAACATTAAATGCGCTAAGTGAAGCGAATAGGTTGGAGCAAAGCTTAGAATGTGCGCAATGGCAAATCGTCCCATTCGATGATATGTTAGAAGAATTAATCGAGGCTTATCGACAGATTTATAACCGTCATCAGTTTCAATTAAAGTATGATAATAACCTTGAGTATACTATTAATTTGGCACCAGAACTCATCGTACAATTACTTGATAAGCTCATCAGTAATGCCGTTGACTTCTCACCAGAAAATGACGCCATTGTTTTTGTCCTAACCAAGCAAGATAAACAACTAAAATTAACGATTGAAAATCAAGGTCCACATTTTAGTAGCGATAATGTCTCGCTGTTATTTGATTCAATGGTCTCCATACGCCAACAATCTGAGACACCACACCTAGGCTTGGGTTTACATATTGTTAAGTTAATCAGTGATTTCCACCTTGGTAACATAAATGCAAGAAACTTAGCCAGTGATAAAGGCGTTATATTTGAGCTATTATTACCTATAGAAAACAAATAACAGCGTTTAGCGAGGAGGAACCTAATGTTAATACGGCCTATCGCAAAACGTAATGGCATAACAGTGACGATTATTGCAGTCTTGTTCATTTTCAGCAGTGTAGTTTCGTTGTTAACAACATCCGCAGACACAGATAATTACCTTTACTTCCCTCTGTCAGCTGGCGCACTTATTATTGGCATATGCTTGTTAATTGTTGGGATCGTGAAAATTAATGACGTATATTACCGTTTCTCACTGACAAAAGAAGGGATTCATTACTTCACTTCACGAGGTGGTTTTACTATTCTCTGGCAAGATGTACAACGCATCGATATACCAAAGATAAATGATGGATTAGAGTTAAAAGAATTACCTTATATAGGTATCCGGCTCAAACAACGAGAGCACCTTATCAATAGCGCCTCATTACCCACTTTATCTCACATACTGTTAGAACAAAGGGCACTTATCATGCTCACAGATCCCAGTGCAACACTCTACAGTAATGCCGATAATATGCTTTACCCTGACATAAAAGTAACCCACAAATACCTCGGATTACAGGCCATGTTTATTAACCGAATGCAATTCCTCCACAATACGCTTGGTTATGATATTTACTTCCCGAACGATGATCTCGACCGTGCACCAGCAGAATTTGTTCAACTATTACGCGAGTTTAAATCAGATTGTTCTAGATCATTATAAATAGTAATAATTATCAATTAGAGTTGCAATTAACATATTTATATGGATAATACGAACTATTCTCATTAAGACATAGTCTATTATAAAAAATAAAAAGGATTTGCTGTGAAAAAATCTGCTCTCTGCTTTGCTATCTCTTCTGCGTTACTGTCTGCTACATTTACTGCACAAGCTGCAAGCGTAAAAGTTCTTGATAAAACACTTTCTCCTGCTGCAAACTTTCTTGCGTATACAGAATTTGAATTATCAGGTGAACCTCTTGCTGAATCACTAGGCTTAGACCTCGATGTTTTAGATCCTAACCAAGTTGATCAACCGACTGCATTCGATTACGCAGCGGGTATTGAAAGCTACGAGTATTCTGAAGAAGCTATGTATGCGTTAAACTACCAATCAACTATGGGTCCTCACCTAGTTAATGGTCCGATTAACCAAGCACGCGGTGGTTCTCTTGCTGACTTAGGTAAACGCTTCATCTCACTTGCTGGCGCAGTAGGCTTCCCAAGTGAAGAAATCCCACTAAACATGTATCCAATCTCGGTACCATACGTTTCAGGTAGCCCTGAATTTGCTGGTAAAGTAGATACAACAAAAGTTAATGGCGAAGAATTAGAAGTATTATCTGCAACAGGTAAAGCCGCGGTACATAACACTGTAATTCCAGCTTACTTCCGTGACTACAAAACGTTAGCATGGGACAACGCAAGTTTTGATAAAGCCTTAAACCCAGGCGCAATCGGTAGCATCTTCCTTAAAGAAGTAATGTGGTCACAAGATTTCCTAGGTGGCATGCACGTTACAACGACAGATGAAGAAGTTGAAGCAACATCAAGCACAATGGATCAAGACGGTAAACACAGTCTTGGTGTATCTGCTGCCGATGGTTTCAACGGCATGATCTTAACTGAAATGTCAATAGACAAACTACTGATCCTTCAACAGCAACTTGGCTTTGACGGTAAGAACCTAGGTGTTAAATTCGGTCCTGACTACGATGCATCTAAAAACCCAATTTGGTTTGCACACAAAGTAGCAGTCAAAGAAACACAAAAGAACAACGTAAATAACATCGGTAAATTAGCTGTTACAGATGGTTCATCATCACTACGTGATACTTGGATGTTATTATGGCCTGTAAGTGAATTCTATGCATTTACTGACCAACGCACAGCGAATACTGCACAGAACCCAGCATTTAAAGCTGTATTTGATGGCAAGCCATTTGCTGCAGCACCGAAACAAAATATCGATGGGAAAACAAACAACAATGTAGTTGCTGACGATGCATTCTCTCTTGCAAGCAACATTGCTAACCTATCGTTCCAAAACTTAGCAAATTTACACTTCAACAAAAAAGCTGGTACGTTTGTAACGAAATACGACGGCAAGCAAAATGCACAAGTTGAAACATTTGACGCTGCATACAGCATCGTAGCACTATCTATTTACCAACGTTCACAAGATGCACTACCTGTTGGTTATGCAGCTGCAGACGGCGGTGATGTTGATTTAGCAACACCTCAAGGTAAACAAGCGCTTGGTTTAATCAAAGCACAAGCAGATTACATCGTTAATACATTAGTCGCTAAAAACGGTCTAGTATACGATGGTGCTACAGTCGGTAAATCAGTAGATAAAAACCAATCACTTGATGCACAATTCGCTGCAATCCGTGGTTTAGTTTCTGCTTACTTAGCAACACAAGATAACACTTACAAGCAAGCAGCACGTTCTATCTTCCTAGCGGTAGAGAAAAACATGTTTGATGCAGAGCTTGGTACATGGGCACAAACACCAGGTAAAGCAACAATTCACACACCGTTAACTGCTGCGGCAATCTCGGGTGGTTTACGTGAAACTATACTTCACCTTGCCAATGAAGAAGGCGAGCATGTTCCAGCACTAGAACTACAACACTTAACAGAGCGCTACACAGCTTGGTTCAAGAAAGTAGTTAACGGTGGTCAACAATTATCAGAATGGGTTGGTGATTCAGGTGAAAACTTACTGAAAAACAGTTCAACTACCGATTCAGATAATGATGGCGTACAACAAGTAACAGCTGCTGGCGGTAAATACGGTACAGCACAAACTATGGCAGCAAAAGTGTCGGTTAGTGCAAACTAGTCTCACTCTTTTGGCAATGAAAAGCCATCTCGTAGCACACTTGTTAATTAACATGTATTGATTAATGAAAGTGTTGCGAAACTAAGATAAAAGTTGCAAAAAGGGATGAGGATTAACTCAGCCCTTTTTTGCGTTTTCATTACGTCGATATGAATAAGGTTTTATCATGTCAGTTCAAATAGCAACCCCAACCGGTGATAACATCTGGTCACGTTTACAGTCTCATTTTAAACGTTTCGCTTTTCATCATAAGAAAGCCGAAGCGATATTATATTTGATGTTCCTATCAGGACTTTTACTGTGGCCATTTATCACTATTCCATGGCAAGTAGAACGTACCGTACTACTCATGCATATGCTTGCAGGTATCAGTATCTTCCCTGTTTTTGTTGGTAGTTTCTGGCTGTCTCACCGAAATCTTATTCAAAACAGTAAAAAGAAATTCTTACGTCAAACCGGTACCATTATCGAATATTTACTCATTGTTTGTACTCTTACCGGCGTCTACCTTACTTTTTGGGGTAACACGGGTAATAACTTCAGTATACTCATGCAAGATATCCACTTTTACAGCTCATGGCTGCTTGCCCCGCTTGTTCTTCGCCACGCTTGGCGCTGGACTGTAATCAAATTCTTTAGGAAGTTTTAATATGTTTGCCAGTTTTTTAATCACTTTTCGTGAAGGACTTGAAGCCTTCCTACTCGTTGGCATTATACTTTCTTACTTAGCAAAGCTTGGCCAATCAAAGCACAACAAACTTATCTATCTAGGTGTTGCACTTGGTTTAATTGCCTCATTAATTGTCGCTTTCATTTTCCAGTTCGTTGTCGACCAGTTCGATTCACATGAATACCGCAATTTATTAATGGCGGGTATTTTAGGCTTTGCGACCTTGGTACTCACCTACATGGCCATTTGGATGCAACGCCAAGCCAAAACCCAAGTCTCTAACATGCAAGAAAACATTCGCGAGATCTTAACCACAGGCAATGTATTTGGTTTAATATTTTTAGCTTTCCTTGCGGTAATGCGTGAAGGCTTTGAAACCGTCCTATTTTTCTCGGCGCTAATGTATTCAGGTCAAGGCAATTTCTCACTACAAGATGGATTAATCGGTGCTAGTGTGGGCTTAATTGCTTCTCTGGTATTGGTTGTCGTTCTGATGCGCGGTACCCGTAAAGTACCACTGCAGGCATTCTTTAAATGGACAAGCCTATTAATCATCATTATTGCCGCAGGTCTATTGTCTTCAGCATGCAATATGCTACAAAGCGCCGATGTATTACCGGTATTCCAGACCGCCGTATTTGATATTAGCCATATCCTTGATGATCAAGGCGTATTTGGTACTTTCCTACGTGCTTTATTTGGTTATAATTCATCACCTAATCTATTACCATTGATTATCTGGGGCATATATTTAGCTGTATTTACCGTGTTCTGGCATCGTGGTTATCAAACACCAACAAAAGCAGCTGCTGCATAATTCAAAACAATAAAATGAGTGGCGAACATAAATACAATATCTTTATGTTCGCCATGTAAGAATAAAAAGCATATTAATCATTGAGTAAATAATGTCGAAAGAAATTGTAATTTTAGGTGCTGGTCCAGCCGGACTAATGGCCGCATGGGAATTTAATCAAGCTGGTTACAAAGTGACTATCCTAGAACGTGAAGAGTTTGTTGGTGGCATGTGCGCAACGCAAACCTTCCAAGGTGAAAAAGGTGAATACCGTTTTGACTACGGTGGCCATCGCTTTATTACTAAAAATCCGAAACTATTACAGTTTATCGATGACTTAATGACTGATGATCTACTGTATGCAGAGCGTACCAGTGTGATCCGTTTTAAAGGCCGTACCTACAACTACCCGCTTGCAATTGGTAACTTATTACGTAACGCACCGCTCAGTTTATTAGCCGGTGCGGCTGTAGACTTAGTATTTAAATTACCTTTCCAAAAGCGCCCAAGTGAACAAAGCACCAGTAACTTTGCTGAATGGATTGAAACTCGTTTCGGTACCACCTTATACAAAAATTTCTTTGAAGGTTATACCGGTAAGCTATGGGGCATCGACCCACGTCAATTATCTGCTGATTGGGCATCGCAACGTATTAGCTTGCTCGATTTAAAAGATGTGGCACGACGTTTAATCCCAACGCGTGGCGCAACACCGCGTACTTACGCAAAAAAATATCGTTATCCTAAACTCGGCTTTGGTCAAATGTACACCAAACTTGCAGAAAGACTGCAAGAACAAGGTGTCGATATTATTCAAGGCGCTAATATCACTGCTTTGAATCAAGGTAATAATTGTATTGATGCAGTTACATATGAACTTAACGGTGAGACACACTCAATTAACTGTGATCACGTTGTCGGAACGATTCCTTTACCTGTGGTTTGTACTTTAACAGGATTTGATTCTGGCCTAACTTATCGCTCGCTACGCTTTTTCAACATGCCGATGGCCACAGAAAACGTGTCACAAAATACCTGGCAGTATCTCTCTGACCCAGAGTTAATTGGTACGCGTTTGCAAGAACCTCGTCGCCGTTCACCATTTATGGCTCCCAAAGGACAAACATCAGTAATGATCGAGATCCCTTGTAACAAAGGTGACGATGTTTGGAACATGGACAACAACACGCTATTAAAACGTGTAAAACAAGATCTTAACCACCTAGATGTACCAGATGTAAGTACGGGTGAATTCTTTACCACTTACACCGAGTACGCTTACCCTATGATGGATGTAAGTTATAATGCCAAACGTGAAGCTGCAATTAAGCACCTTCACCAATTTGATAATTTAGTTATGACTGGTCGCCAAGGTACTTTCCGTTACATCTTTACTGATACTGCTATGGAAATGGGCTTAATGGCGGCTGAAGGCATCATTAAAGGTGAAGATAATCGTCGCCAGATCTTCGATCACCGTAACGAAAAAACAGTGATTGAAGTACAAAGTATTATGGATGATAAAAAAATATCAGAGGAAAAAAATGTCGCTTAAATTTATTAATCAAATTACTGTGAAATCATTTATCTTAAGCTTTTTTGTATTGTTATTCAGTGCGCAAAGCTTCGCTTATTCTTATGCAGCGGCAGGTAAAGAGCCATTAATTGAGGGTCGAGAAGCCTTGTTAAAAGCGTTATCGGCAAATGATTATGCTGCGGTACAAACTGCCTATGATTCAATGCAGAAAGAATTCGTTTATTTCAACGAACACCATGGACTAGCTGTCGATGAGCAAATGCAAACAGCAATCACCAACAAAGATCAGCAAGGTGTAGCTATAGCATTAATTACCACGATCAAAGCAGAAGTCATGCGCCGTCTCGACGGTGCAGAACAAAACATTAATGACTATCAAGTAGCTAAAGTGTTAGTGGTAAAAAGTAAATTGTTTATTGATTTACTGGCTGCCGATTTAACCGCTGATAATCGTCAAAAGGCCGATATTGCCATTCGCGGTGCCCTTGCATCAATTGGTAACCCAGGAGTATTTGGTGTGGGTCAAAAACCAGCAGATGTAACGCGTTACATCGAATATCGCTCTAATTTACAAGCAGCATTACAATTTACATTACCTGATGCACCAGAAAAATAATAAACCTTGGTGCGCTGATTTAGCCGTCTGTATTAGCTCAATAGCCTGCATTGCAGGCTATTTTTGTGTGCTCAGCTATTATAGTTTTGATATTAGCAGTGATGATGCGCTTTATTTTCAGCGTGCGTTAAGCCATTTTTCAGTATTAGAATTTAGCCCTCACTTTCCCGGTTATCCTGGCTTTGTTTGGTTAGAACGCATTATCAGCGCAATAAGTTCACATCCCAACAGTAATGTATTACTCAGTTTCCTTTCTGCAATAGCGTTAACCTTTAGTGTTTTTATGTATTGCTATCAACGTATGCGAATAAAGTCATTTGCATTATTCGCAGTACTGTTTTTTTTACTGCAAGGCAACATTTCAGAATTAGCCTTAAACGGTTTATCAGATGCTTCCGCCCTGTGGTTTTTTAGCTTATATTTATTATTAACCCGCTTTCATCTACCGCTAGGTGCAACCCCTTTATTAAAGACTAAATTACATCGTGTATTACAGTCTCTTTTCCAAATACAAACATTCACCGCGATTATTAGCGGGTTATTATTAGCGGCATGTTTAGCAACTCGACCGTCTTATTTACCCTTAGTCGCCAGCGCACTCCTGCTAGCTCTCTTTTACAATAATCAGGAGTACTCAAACTATAAGCAACTCGGTTGGCAGATATTAAGCATTACCCTGATAGGCATCATTTGTGCGCTTTACGTGTTCATGCAAGACGGTTGGGCGTATATTGAGGAAGGACAGCGATTCACCCAAGGTCATTTTACGATTTGGGGTAATACCACCAGTACAACAGATTCGCGGTTGAGTCAGTGGCTAACGACATTAACCAATACCTACTCCACTCTCGGGGTAATATTATTAACCTCGATACTAACCATTGGTTTATATCTACCAAAAACCCGTGGATTAAGTATTCTCGTGTGCAGTTGGTTTGCCTGGATCATCCGAGGCCAGAATCCAGACAATATCCGTCACTTAGCTGTTTTTAGCTTATTACTACCAATTATCTGCGCGCAACTCTTGGAACACGTTTACCAAACTCAACGTATTCGACCTGCTCTATATATATTAAGTATTACCTTGCTCGTGACACTGGGTTATCACAGTATCAAACAATTCACCCAACAAAAAAATGCCCCTGTATTTCAAGCAATACAGTTCTTTAACACAATAAATAATCAGCAAATCATCATCAGCAATTATAATATTGATAATTTACGACATAACTTGTCACAACATGTAATTTTAGACCGTCATTATCAAAGCAGTAGCAATTACCAAGCACAACAGCAAGGCTACTGGCGACTAAGCAGTAATAAACTAGATATTGATAAACGAAGTACTGATAAACCCGTTAACGGCGATTTAGTGGCATTGTTTAGAGGCCGCTTTCTTGGCGAACAAAGTTTACACCTATATTATTTTGATCTAAATCATTTAAACCCGCGATCATAGCTACAAATATTGCACTATGATTTCAACGCGATATAATGATAACGATTCTTAATAGTAATATCATTTTCCCCCACCAAGATGCCGTAGATTTATGAATATAAATATTTTCCCTAAACTAATGTTCGCCTTGTTACTATTAACAAGCCAATCACTTTATGCCAGCAGTATTTATTCAAATACGAAAAGTAACAGTTTATTACTATCTGTAGATGGTACGCAGTTTATTAGTGCAAACATGGATGCCGGTAGCGTCAGTATTCTTAACGCTAAAACAGGTGAATTGATTACAGAACAAGCGCTTGGTAAAGATTTACGTCGACTTGCATTAGATCCAATAAATAATCAATTATTGGTCAGTGACTATCTTGCTGATCAACTTTACCTCATTGACGCTAAAAGCCTGAAATTAATTAAAACAATCAAAACAGGCTATCGCCCGTTTGGTATTGTTTATGATGAATATAACAAGCAATACTACGTCACACTCTTTGAAGCTAAACAGCTAATAACCGTTTCAACTGATGGTGAAATAACCGCAACAACACAAACTGCTGATACACCACGTGGTCTTGCATTAGCTAACGATGGTCGTTTGTTTGTGACCCATAGCATGACTGGCCAAGTATCTATTTATGATACTCGACAGCCAACATTGCAATTAAATAAGATCATTCAACTTGCTGATACACCAGTACATTCCTCTCGTGCAACGCCACAAGGTAAACCGCGCGTATTAGATAACATTGCTATTTCCCCAGATGGCACACAAGCTTGGCTACCCCATGTATTGTGGTCGTTTACGCAAAACTTCCAGTTTCAATCAACCGTCTTCCCAACAATTTCGTTACTTGATCTAACACCAGGTAAAGAAAAAGAACTAGTTGATAAACGTAAACAATTATTCAAACAAATAAATATTATTGAGAACAACAATACCACGCGTATTGTGTCTAACCCACATGACGTGGCCTTCCGTGAAGACGGAAAAAAAGTATTTATTACCCTGTCGGGTTCAGAAGACCTGCTTGTATTTGATTTATCTCGTCAAGGAAAAATAGGTAAGAAATCTAAACGTCATCGCCGTACTAAATTACAAGGTGGTGTAAAAGCGACACAAATTTATCGCCATATACCAGGTACAAATCCGCGCAGTTTAATTGCCAAAGGTAGCACTCTGTACGTGCAAAACGCCATGTCGCACGATTTAGTGAGTTTTGATATTAGCGGTCAAGGTCCCTTCGCCAAAGTAAAACTGGTTAATGCCCAATTTGCCCAGTTAATTGGCCAAGATCCCATTGCACCAGAACTTCGTTTGGGTAAAACCCTCTTTAATCTTGCAAATAGTGATAAATTTGAAAATAGCGCTATGGCAGGTGATTATTGGATGAGCTGTAACTCTTGTCATGTTGACGGCTTTAACTTCACTAACAAATACTTATTAGCCGACGGTACCAAAGACGTTAAAGAAAATGCCATGACTGGACATGTGGGTTTAGCAACCATGATCGCAGGTGACCCTATTGAAGCCTATATCGATATGATTCAAAAAACCCAAGGAGGTATGGGAACCGACCCGAAAAAACCAGAACTACCAAAAGTTAATCCTAAATCACCACCTGTAGAGATCGTACGCTTAATGTCAGCATTGAATATGTACGTGACGACGAAAGAAAATTTACCTTACTTATCAACTTGGTTACGCTTTGATGACGAACGTAAATTCACCCACAAATCTGAATGGTTAAATTCAGCAAGTTGTGAATCTTGCCATAGTACCCTCTATAAGCAGTGGTCAGACTCGAACCATGGTATGCACATGGATAGTCCCTATTACCGTTTCCAAGAAAACCTAGCAGCAAAAGCAGAAGGTGAACCATTTAGAAACTTATGCCGTGGTTGTCATGCCCCACAAACCATTTTAAATAATAATACAGCGCCATTAACTCACCTTAATAGCATGTATGAAAAAGAGGGGCAGAGCCTACGTGATGCACTAAGAGAAGGCCTACCCGTTGATGAAACTGGCACCAGTTGTGTTTTCTGTCATCGAATCACCAAAGCGGAAGACGCTGGCGGTAATACTGACCTTACGGTTAACTTAAAAGATCGTGCTAAGTACCTGTTTGAGTTCTCTAACAACCCAGTGCTAAAATTCGCTGCTGAAGCACAGATAAATGCATCACCACAACAGCATAAAGACAGCTATTCAAACCCAGAACTGTACAAGAGCTCATTATATTGTGCAACCTGCCATAATGAATTCACCCCCGGCCAAGGTGCTAATGTGAATAACAATTATGGCGAATGGCAAGCATCTAGATTTAACGCACCGGACAACCCTGAGCAGAACAAAACATGTATCGATTGTCACATGCGCTTAGATATGACTGATTTTGATAACAAGGTACCAGGACAAGCCACAGATAATGGTCCAATTAAGCCCAACTTGATTGCACATAACTTTATTGGTGGTAACTATTACTTCTCTGATATGCGCTCTAAAGAGCATGGAAAACTCAGTCGTGATATCTTGCGTAACGCCCTACTACTCGACGTTGAAACCAGCAAAGATGGCCGTAATATTGAAGTCAAAGTAACAAACCATAATACCGGCCATAAAATGCCAGGCGGTGCGCGTCGTCAGGTATGGGTTGATCTCGTAGTAACGGATAGTAAAGGCGTGGAACGTTTGGTTAGCGGTCAGTTAAACGATGGCTTCTTACCAAAAGATAGCCGTGTGTTTGCTAAAAAATCCGGTTACATGCATGGCGAACCCGTTGGCCTTAAGTTTTGGCGCGTTGAGAAAATTCTAGCAGATACCCGTATTTCTCCAGATGAAACACGTGTTGAATCATTTGAACTGCCTGAAGATATCAGCTATCCAATCACAGTCATCGCAAAAATTAATTATCGCTCCTTCTCGAAGCCGCTAACAAGTAAGGTACAAGCAGCTTTCCCTGAGCAGAATATTCCTTTTGCCGATGTGATTGAATTAAATAAAGTCACCAAGGTATTCCAAGAGAGATAAGATATAATAAAGCCGTAATAATGAGTAAGACTATTACGGCTTTATTTATTCGATATACAGCAGTATTTCCGCGTAGTACCAACTAAACCCTCACACATAATATTGAGTTTTTACCCATATTTGCTAATTAATTCGCCTTTTTGATAATTATGCATAAGCTTATAGATGTCTTTGTAAATAAAGTAACCTCTATGCACGCATATATCGCTAAGCAACCGATCGTAAATCGTGCCCGTCACATAGTGGCTTATGAACTTTTATATCGGGATAGTTTAGAAAATACGTTTCCACTTATTAATGCTGAGATTGCAACAGAGCGATTGGTTCATGAGCATTTATTGAGTTCCAATATCGATAAACTTGTTGATAACAAACCTTACTTTATTAATTTCACGGAGAAAAGTATTCTGAATGGTTTACCCAAGAAGCTCATTAATAAACCCATTGTAATTGAAGTGCTTGAAGATGTTCCACCCACACAGGCAGTATTAAAAGCGTTAAATAAGTTAAAAGATGATGGGTTTACGATTGCACTGGATGACTTTATTTATTCTGAAGATTGGCTACCATTTTTTGGTGTTGTCGATATTATTAAGTTTGATATTACCCTCACCTCATTTAACGAAATAAGAGAATTAATACCATTGTTAGAAAAACATGATATTAGTATATTGATCGAAAAAATAGAGACTGAGGAGCAATTTAAACAAGCTAAAAAACTCCAAAGTACATATTTTCAAGGCTATCTGTTTGCAGAACCTGAAATTGTGCTAAACGACATTAATAAACCTAATTTAGAAATAATTAACGTTAATTAATTCGATTAACGGCTCGCATTACCATTCATGAAATGTTTACGACACAGTGAGACATAACGCTCATTACCGCCAATTTCAACTTGTTCACCTTCTCTTAATACCACACCACTATCACTGACTCTGGCATTCATGTGTGCTTTATTACCACACCAACAGACGGTTTTAAGTTCTTCAACTTTATCTGCAAGACACATTAGATGGTATGAACCTTCAAACATCTCTAATTTAAAATCTGTTTTCAACCCATAAACAATCACTGGAATATTGAGTTGGTCGACCACATTAGCTAATTGGTAAACCTGTTCTCGGGATAAGAATTGACCTTCATCAATGATAAATACATCAATCTTTTGATTTTCTAATCGCGTAGAAATAGTGGTAAATAAATTGGTCTCTTTCTCAAATACATCAACTTCTAGTTTTAAGCCAACACGCGCACCTATAACACCCTTGCCGTAACGACTGTCACACTCTGGTGTCATCGCTAATGGGTACATACCACGCTCAATATAGTTAAAGTGAGCTTGGATCAATTGTGTTGATTTACCTGAATTCATTGCTGCAAATTTGAAATGCAAAGATGCCATTTTATACCCTCAAAAAAAACGCCTGTATCAACAGGCGTATATAATTACTTCACATTAATACTGTTCATTATAAACAGCGTGTTATTAATGTCTTATTTATACTTTATGACTTAATCGCGACATAATAGCAACCACAATTGTAAATGCAATTGCTGAAGCAATAAAGCCCGATAGCACAGAACTTGTTATACCGAGTACCAAATAACCAATCGCACTTACTAACGCAATTGATAGCGCATATGGAAGCTGTGTCATTACGTGATCCATATGATGGCAGTTTGCACCCGTTGACGATAAGATCGTGGTATCAGAGATAGGTGAGCAATGATCGCCAAATACAGAACCGGCTAGCACTGATGCTAACACAGGTAACATTAACGCTACTTCAGTACCCGCAGCCATATCGCCAGCGATAGGTAACATGATACCAAATGTACCCCAGCTAGTCCCTGTCGCAAACGCCATAAAGCCTGCTAGGACAAACATAATAACAGGTAATAAGCTACTTGGGATAGAATCACCCACTAATGCAGCAAGATACTTACCTGTTTCCATAGAACCAATAGTCGAACCAATTGCCCATGCGAAGAATAAGATATAAACCGCTGGTAGCATTGATTTAGCACCGTGGAAACTTGCTTGTGCGAGTAATGAAATAGATACACCAGAAATAAGACTTAGCACAAGTGCTACAGCAAGACCTGATAATGCACCATACACTAACGAACTACCTACATCTGTATTTTCAAATGCACCTAAAATATCAAATGTTTTGCCATCAGCTGCGAGCGCGGATGCTCCAGAGTTAATCATAAAGAAGATAGTCGCAAAGATAAGCACTAAAATAGGTAGGATTAAGCCTGAAATATGACCACCTTCAGCTTCTTCTAATTCTACCGTAGAACCGGCAGGGCAGCCTTTTTTAGCATCAAACAGTTCACCATTTTTCGCCGCTTCTTCTTCTTTTGCCATCAAGCCAAAGTCAAGATTGAAGCAAACAACCGCAAATACCATTGCAATAGCAAACATAGCGTAGAAGTTCATTGGTATCATCTGAACGAATGCTGCTAGTGGACTTATATCCGTGATTGCATGACTGGCTAAAATACCACCAATAACAGCAATAATATAAGCACCCCAACTTGATATAGGCATTAATACGCACATAGGTGCTGCGGTAGAATCAAGCAGATAAGCTAATTTAGCACGAGAAACTTTATAACGGTCTGTCAGTGGACGACTCACACTACCCACAGCAAGGCTATTAAAGTAATCATCAACGAAGATGAAAACACCTAAAAAAGCTGTCAGCAGTGTACTACCACGACGCGTTGTGATTCGCTGTTTTGCCCAATCAGCAAACGCGCTTGTTGCACCGCTTACCATCATAACACTGGTTAACATACCTAATATGAATAGGAATACGATGATTGACAAATTCCAAGTATTGAACGAACCCACTTTCCAGAATGAGCCCTTGCTCGCATCACCCGACTCCCAAACTAAGCTCAATGCCAAATCTGAAAGGTGTTTCGCTGCATTAACAACATTAAAATCTGTTAAAAATAGTGCGCCAAGTAAGATACCACAACCAAGTGATAACAATACTTTACGTGTAAGAATTGCTAATGTAAGTGCAACTAGTGGTACAACCAGCGATAACGCTGAGTCTGAATAATTAATGAGTTCCATGATCCCTTTGACCTAATAATTTTTATAGGGAACGACTAAATAAGACAGATGAGATGTGCAATAAGGGTATTTACAATATGATAGATGTAAAGATAACCCATATGCTCTTCTATTTAGTAGCGCCCCATAGTTAATATAAAATTGACTATGACAGTGATGTCTCTATTCGAACACATCACCAGAATGAATTTTTTTAGCTTAAAATTCATTCTTCGGCGCAATTCCCTTTTGTGTTGTTATTATTGGAGCTACCTAAATAACACTACTTATGAATTGCGCACCTCTACTTAGGAGGAAGCCCGATAATAGCAGATAATTTCACCACTTCAAGACAACATAGGTGTTAACGTTCATAAAATAAACAACATGTGATATAAGGAGCTGATTGGTAAACTAATTATTTTTTCCAAAATAGAGTAAATCAACTTCAAATAATTGACCATTAAATGACTTTAAATAAAGTAAATTGACTTAAAGCAATAAACCATTTAATCGTTTAAAGTTAGATTTCTAAATCTATTTTACTTTATTAATCTATTTATTTAATTAATCGATCCTAGATAAGTTTTATAAATAAGTGTAAATATATTATTGGTATTTATTTAACTATTGTATATTAACCACATTAAAGTATATTAATCTTATTACAGTTGATTAATCCCCCTGTCTATATTTAGGTACTAATTATGAATGATTTTATTAAGGTGTTTTTAAATGCTCGTAGCTTACGCGCTGTAACAAAAGAATTAAGCGTTGTTCAACTCGAAGATGTTTTAATTAAATTCACTAAAATTGTTGAAGATAGAAAAGAATCAGAAAACGCTGAATTAGAAAAGCAACAAGAAAAACAAGCAATGATGAACGAGATATTATTGCAACTTAAAGAAAACGGTATCAGCCCTGAAGAATTAATGAATTTAACCGATTCAACAACTGAGAAAACGAAAACTAAACGAGGTCCTCGTCCTGCAAAATACGCTTATGAACTAAATGGTGAAACAAAAACATGGACAGGCCAAGGCCGTATGCCATTACCACTTCAAGACGTGATGAATGAGAAAGGTTCAATTGAAGAATTCTTAATATAGAGAGACTCGCGTGACTCAATTTTTATTACACCCACAACTTGTTGCTGATACAACCTTAGTTGGTGAGTTCCCGCTATGCCAAGTACTATTAACAAACGACGGTAATTTCCCGTGGTTAATTTTAGTACCTAAAATTAATGGCATCACTGAATTTCATGAATTAACGGATGAGCAGCAAGCTCAATTTTTAATTGAATCAAATGCAGTAAGTCGGTTATTAAAAGATGGGCTATATGCAGATAAAATAAATATCGCAGCATTAGGGAATATGGTACCGCAGTTACATATTCATCACGTAGCTCGTTTTAAAGAAGATGCTTGTTGGCCAAAACCTATTTGGGGTCAACTCCCCCCAATAAGCAGAACACCAGAGCAAGCAGCCCAGCTGATAACTATCATATCAACTACGCTGAAAGCTGGATTTATCAGCAGATAAAATTAACCCTTGCTATAACCATTCGGGTTATTTGATTGCCAGCGCCAAGTATCAACAGTCATATCTGATACTTGGCGTGTTGCTTTCCAACCGAGTTCTCGTTCAGCTAGATCTGTTGCAGCATAACATTGCGCAATATCCCCTTCACGTCTTGGTGCAATTTTATAAGCTATTGTCTTACCAGAAGCCTGTTCAAATGCTTTCACCATGTCTAATACACTATAACCTTGGCCCGTTCCTAAGTTATAAGTTACAAGACCTGGGTTTGTCATTAATTTATCTAACGCTTTCAAATGGCCTAACGCTAAATCAACGACATGGATATAGTCACGCACACCTGTTCCATCTGATGTTGCATAATCATCGCCGAATACGTTTAGCTCTGCTAATTTACCCACTGCCACTTGTGAAATATATGGCATCAAGTTGTTGGGAATATCATTTGGATCTTCACCAATTAAGCCGCTTTCGTGCGAACCAACAGGGTTAAAATAACGTAAGCGTGCAATATTCCAACTATTATCTGATTTGTATAAATCAGCAAGAATTTCTTCAACCATTAATTTTGAACGGCCGTACGGGTTCGTAGCGGAAGTAGGAAAACTTTCATCAATCGGCACTGATGCAGGATCACCATACACAGTCGCAGACGAACTAAATACGAAATTCTTAACGTTATTAGCAGCCATTACTTCACAAAGGTTAATCGTGGCAGCGATATTATTACGGTAATACGTTAATGGTATTTAATTGGATTCACCAACCGCTTTTAAACCAGCAAAGTGAATCACAGACGAGATCGCGTGTTCGGTAAATATTTGCGTTAACAAATTTGAATCTAATACATCACCACAATAAAAAGTTATCTCTTTATCTGTAATTGCACGTACACGATTTAATGACTCTTCACTTGAATTAGATAAGTTATCGATAACGACAACATCTTGCCCCGCGGTTAATAATTCTAAAACTGTATGGCTACCTATATATCCGGCACCACCTGTCACTAAAATTGCCATTCGAATTCCTTCTTAAGAACATAAAAATATAACTAAACTAAACTAAACTAAACTAAACTAAACTAAACTAAACTAAACTAAACTAAACTAGTTACTATTAGGTATTATTATTTATAAAAACACAAGAAATAGTGATCACCCTTCATTATTTAAATATACCGATGGACGCTTCAGTAATGGTACAAGCATAGATTCAAGTCCATTTAACTTCACCTCGTATATTAGCGCGAGTTGTTGCCCTAACTTAGAATTAGGAAAGCCATTACTGTGAAACCACACTAAATAAGGTTCAGGTAATTCAAGTAACAAACGCCCCCGATATTTACCAAACGGCATTTCTGTGTTGATTGCTTCAATTAACTGCTGTTGTGACATATAAAATCCATATTAACGAACTATTTAGTGTAAATGCACTTATTTTGTAAAAAGACAATATTAAACATCACACCATTAAATTATTTATCTGACTTGCCGCACGATTTATTCGTTCACACCTATTTATAATTTTTATTAAATAAATCTGCTGGCATCTGCGCAATTTGAAAATTAATCATATATTCAAATGCAGCCAGTAAAGGTTGATATTTTATTTTATCTTTTTCTAACGTTGAAAGTAATAAGTAACCAGCTTCAACAGTCGACAAACCTCCTTCGATCGAGGTTTGTCTAATTGTATATTGGCTTTCTTCTTCAGCGTTCAATCGCACAGCAGGTATACCCTGTAAATTCATCGATGTTTGGTACATTTTAAATGCTTTACGCCATGTACCATCCAATAAAATAAATGTGCGCTTCATATTATGTTTTATAATTGCACTGTTACTAACCATATCACTGCTTTTTGCAAGGCTCAATCGCTCCACATCAATACTCTCTTCACTTGGGTAGAGCAAATAACATTGTCGTGTTGGATCATTCAATATGTCATTTAACTGCGTATTATCAGTAAAGTTCTCGCCAATTATAATTTGACATTGTGGTAATGAAAGATTGAGAATACGGGCGGTTCCGATCGCATTTTTAACTTCACCTGGGTGTTGTAATATAATTAATTCAATATCAGAATCAATAACCGTTATGTGCTGACATATACAGGCTGATAATGCTTTATCACATACAGTACACTTTTTTCTTTTACTCACGACAAACCTAAATATTATGGATTAATAAGATATGCTAATTCAACATAGATGGCTAAACTGGTTCATTCTCGGGCTGTTATGCCTCATTATTTATGCCTTATCCACCGAAAATATAACCATCTTAGATTATAACAGGGAATTGATTCTCGATGGTGAATTATGGCGTTTAATCACGGGGAATTTTAACCATACAAATATCTATCATGTACTGCTAAACGTCTGTGCGCTGGCTGTTATTAGCGGACTACATTACCGTTATTATAGTGCAACGACTTACCTTGGTTTAATTTTAATATTATCCATTGGCGTTGGCGCAGGTATATTTTTTCTATCGCCTAACACGCATTTATATGTCGGATTATCAGGCATACTCCATGGCATTATCATTGTCGGCGCGATTATTGACGTGACAAAACAATATTATTCCGGTTATGTTTTAATTGCAGGTACAATCATCAAAATCATCAATGAACAATTTTTCAATAGCCCGATAGAGATGAGTAAGTTAATTCAAGCGCAAGTACTGACCGAGGCGCACCTGTATGGCCTTGTAACAGGATTAATCATTGCCCCACTGTTTGTTTATCTAAATAAAAAAAAGAGCGCCTGAGCGCTCTTATCGATATGAATATTGAATTAAAGAATCATTTAGCTCGCTAAACTTTCATTAATCTCAGTTAACACTTGCATTGGTGATTCAGCTTGTGTGATTGGTCGACCGATGACTAAATAATCTGAACCAGCAGTAACCGCTTCAACAGGCGTCATGATACGGCGCTGATCACCAGCTGCACTTCCTGCTGGGCGAATACCAGGCGTGATCAATAGGAAAGAATCGCCCAATTCTTTTTTCAGCATTGATGCTTCTTGTGAAGAACAAACTACACCGTCTAAGCCACTTTTTTGTGTTAGCGTCGCTAAACGGATAACCTGTTCAGCGGGGGTAATGTTAACACCCATTTGTGCGAGATCTTCTTGTTCCATACTTGTTAATACGGTAACAGCAATCAGTATCGGTGCTTTATCGCCATAAGGAACCAGCGCTGCTTTTGCAGCTTCCATCATACGTTGACCACCACATGCATGTACATTCACCATCCATACACCCAGCTCAGCAGCAGCGGCTACAGCTTTTGCTACTGTATTTGGAATATCATGAAACTTAAGGTCTAAAAATACATCAAAATCACGTGCAACTAATTTGCGAACAAATTCTGGTCCAAATAACGTGAACATTTCTTTGCCTACTTTCAGACGGCATTGGCTAGGATTGATTTTATCAACAAAATTCAATGCACTTGCTTCATCAGCATAATCAAGTGCGACAACTACTTTACTCTCTTGCAACATATTTTTTCCTAGGTCCGAGTTACTCATTATCGTATTACAAATTTGCTCTATCTACACTATTCGCCATCTAAGCCTCGAATAGGTTTCACACTGCCCCAACGCTTACACGATGGACAATGCCAGTATATTCGTTTAGTACTAAAGCCACATTTACTGCATCGATAAATCGGCTTCAATTTAAGCTGTTCACCAACAAGACTGCGTAACATAGCTAAACTTTCTTTTGCCTTACCTTCTTCTGCAGCTTGTTCTTGATACTGCATTAGATGATAAAAGCCTTTCATCGTCGGCGTGCGAACAATTTGATTTAATATCAACTTTTCAGCCGGCTCTAACCCCACACTGCTCACTGTAAAATCAGCTAATGCAATCGCAACACTAATACCCGCTTTATTGTTTTGGGCATCATTAAGGAAATGAATAAAACCATCTTCATTATTAATTTCAGTGTAGCAATCTTTTAGTTTCTGTAAAATTTCGGTGACAAAATCTATGTCCTGAGTCATTACGTGCTCAAGCCAGACAATGGCCTTTTTATAGTCGTTTTGCTCAATGTAAAAATCAGCCAACATGATACTAGCTCTGACACATTGCTTGTCATACTGTAAGGCTTTTTTAAGACTCGCTAAACGTTTTTTAGGCTCATTCACTAATGATGTAGAGGCTGCTAGCGCACAATAGAAATGTGCCACTTTACGTTCAACTTTCGTATCGCCCATTTTTTTTAATTTAATCCCAATCGCAATGGCTTGTTCCCATTCCTTGGTCTGTTCATAAATAATGATAAGTTGTGATAAAGCAGTTTGACGATGATCGTGTTCATCAATCAATTTTAAAAATAACTCTTCAGCGCGATCAACCAAACCTGCAGCAAGATAATCACGCGCAAGTTGTAATAATGCAAGATTACGCTGTTCATGTGTTAATGAAGGCCGTGCAATTAGATTTTGGTGGATCTTAATTGCCCTTTGTACTTCACCACGTTGACGGAATAAATTACCTAGCGCCAAGTGCGTATCAATCGTTTCACTATCAACATCAAGTAAATCAATAAATAAGTCTACCGCTTTATCAGGTTGGTCTGATAATAAAAAGTTAAGCCCCGTCACATACTCTCTAGACATGGTATGTTGCTTATCTTGTTGTAAATAGCGGCCATTTCTTCTACCCATATACCAGCCATACGCGGCGGCAACAGGAAGTAAAAGAAATAAAAGTTCAAACATACAGTAAATTAACCTTTAATTTCAGCAGTACGTAATCGTTCAAGTTCTGTAACTTGACGCTTTGATTTACGTTTCAATTTCGACAGTGATAATTTTAATTTCATTAACAACAGCCCCATACATACACCAGCCACGACTAAACCAGAAATAAATGCACCAACAAGCAGAGAAGATAATTTAAATGAATCTAGCGCAATTAGATAATTAAAATCAACTAACTGATCGTTACTCGAAGCAAATGCTGCAGCAAGCGCCAGTATACAAGCGATAATAATAAAAAAGATAAATGATTTCATCGACGTCCTCTGTGATATAAATAGCAATATAAGGATTATCGCCAATTAATGAGCCAAGTGCTAGTAATATATGGTGTAATCCATAAACTATGGGTCAGTGTGGAAAAAAAACAAAAAAAAACGACATACCTAAGTATGCCGTTTTTACAAGTATCAACTGCTATAAAGAAGCGTTAACACGATCTCGAAGTTCTTTACCAGGTTTAAAATGAGGAACATATTTCCCCTCTAATTCAACCTTTTCACCTGATTTAGGATTACGCCCAATTCGAGGTTCACGGTAATGTAGAGAAAAACTTCCAAAACCCCGAATTTCAATTCGATCACCAGTTGCTAAAGTATCTACCATCTGATCAAGTATAGCTTTCACAGATAATTCAACATCTTTAGTCGCCAGCTGCGAATTTGCAGTGCAAAGACGTTCGATAAGTTCTGATTTTGTCATATAATCTCCATATAAGAATATTGTCGACATCGTACTAATGAGGGATGAATAAACATCCCTCCGGCTGATTATTCGCCTTTAGCAGCTTTAAATGCTTCTGCCATAGCAGATAGACCAGACTCTTGCGGTTGGCTGTTTACACTAGCCATTGCTTCTTTCTCGTCAGCTTCATCTTTAGCTTTAACTGAAAGACTAATTACGCGGTTTTTACGATCAACACCAACATATTTAGCTTCAAGTGATTCGCCTACAGATAATACTAGGCTTGCATCTTCGATACGGTCACGAGAGATATCGCCAACACGGATGTAACCTTCAACACCTTTAGCTAGTTCAATTGTCGCGCCTTTAGCGTCAACAGAAGAAACTGTACCATTAACAATAGCATTCTTCTTGTTATTCGCTAGGTATTCGTTGAACGGGTCTTCATCAATTTGCTTGATACCTAAAGAAATACGTTCACGCTCTGGGTCTACTTGTAGAACTACAGCTGTGATTTCGTCGCCTTTTTTGTACTCACGAACTGCTTCTTCACCAGTAGCATCCCAAGAGATGTCTGAAAGATGAACTAGACCGTCGATGCCGCCGTCAAGACCGATGAAGATACCGAAATCTGTAATAGATTTGATCTTACCAGTAACTTGCTCGCCTTTGATACGTGAAGTTGAGAAGTTTTCCCAAGGATTAGCAATACATTGCTTAAGACCTAGAGAGATACGACGACGTTCTTCGTCGATATCAAGAACCATAACTTCAACAGAATCGCCAACGTTAACAACTTTAGAAGGGTGGATATTTTTGTTAGTCCAATCCATTTCTGAAACGTGAACTAGACCTTCAACGCCTTCTTCGATTTCAACGAAACAACCGTAGTCAGTTAGGTTCGTAACTTTACCCGTAAGCTTAGTGCTTTCAGGGTAACGTTTCGCGATAGCTACCCATGGATCTTCACCAAGCTGTTTAAGGCCTAGAGATACACGTGTACGTTCACGATCGAATTTAAGAACTTTAACATTGATTTCGTCACCAACATTAACGATTTCACTTGGGTGCTTAACGCGTTTCCAAGCCATATCAGTAATGTGTAGAAGACCATCAACACCACCAAGATCAACGAATGCGCCATAGTCCGTAAGGTTCTTAACGATACCTTTAACTTCTTGACCTTCTTGAAGGTTAGCAAGAAGTTCTTCACGTTCTGCACTGTTTTCAGTTTCGATAACTGCGCGACGAGAAACAACTACGTTGTTACGTTTTTGGTCAAGTTTGATTACTTTGAACTCTAACTCTTTGCCTTCAAGGTGAGTAGTGTCACGTACAGGACGAACGTCTACTAAAGAACCTGGTAAGAATGCGCGAATTGTGTTCACTTCAACCGTGAAACCACCTTTAACTTTACCGTTGATAACACCGATAACAGTTTCTTGATCTTCGTATGCTTTTTCAAGCTGAATCCAAGACTCATGACGTTTAGCTTTTTCACGAGAAAGTTGAGTTTCACCGAAACCGTCTTCAATTGATTCTAGTGCTACATCAACTTCTTGACCAACTTCAACTTCAAGTTCGCCAGCAGCGTTCTTGAATTCTTCAGCAGGAATAGAAGATTCTGATTTAAGACCAGCGTCAACTAAAACGTAACCGTTTTCGATTGCAACAACAGTTGCTTTGATGATGCTACCAGGAGCAGCAAGTTCTTGTAGTGACTCTTCAAAGAGTAAAGCGAAAGATTCATTCATAATGAGTTATTTGTACTTATAAAACGTTCACATAAGCAATCCGGCTAATGTGGGTTGTTAATCAAAAGTCATCATCATCCTTGATGCTTGACCGCTAAATAATCGATAGAATACCGACTACTTTAAATTTTACCTTCAGCAAAAGCCAACACACTAGCAACTACGTCTTCGATTGACATAGATGTCGAATCAATAACAAGTGCATCATCTGCAGGCTTTAGTGGAGCGACCAATCGGTTGCGATCTTGATGATCACGCTTCTTGATCTCCTCCAGAAGGGCTGGCATGTTAACATCGAAGCCTTTGTCTTGCAACTGATTAAACCGGCGAATGGCTCTTTCTTCAGCAGAAGCATCTAAAAATATTTTTACATTGGCATCAGTAAAGACAACAGTTCCCATATCACGGCCGTCGGCAATTAAGCCAGGCGCAACACGGAAGTCACGTTGACGTTGTAACAACGCTGCGCGCACAGCCGGATATACAGCGGTGCGAGAGGCTGCAAAACCTGCTTCTTCAGTACGAATTTCACGTGACACATTCTCGCCTTCAAGGATCACTTGCAAGCCATCATCAGTTGGTACAAAACGTACATCTAAGTTTGCAGCTAATACCGTGAGTGCTTCTTCGTTGTCTAAATTCACGTTATGGTGCATTGCAGCTAGGGCTAATACACGATAAATAGCGCCACTGTCTAGTATATGCCAACCTAGCTTAGCCGCAAGTAATTGGCATAAAGTACCTTTACCAGAGCCGCTTGGCCCATCAACTGTAATAATTGGTGCTACTACTGTCATAAATTCTCCAAACTCGATATCTAACATACAACTTTAAACAATGCTGTATGGATCTGGCCGCGATTATAACGGATCTTCATGAAAATAGTATGAAATAATAACCGTAAATAAAAAAATAGCGAGGTACCACTTCAGTAATACCTCGCTATTTAAGAACAATGCTAAATAACAGCATCAAATTGGGCAACGCTCAATTTAAGCTTGAACTAAGCCTGTAAATTGATCGAAATAATCTGGGAACGTTTTTGATGTACAGCCTGGATCATTAATCGTTACAGGTGTATCACTTAATGCAACTAATGAGAAACACATAGCCATACGGTGATCGTTATAAGTATCAATGGCAGCATGAATTAATTGCGCAGGAGGTGTGATTTTAATGTAATCATTACCCTCTTCTACTTCTGCACCCACTTTACGTAATTCTGTCGCCATCGCCGCTAAGCGATCAGTTTCTTTCACGCGCCAATTGTATACATTACGAATAACCGTTGTACCTTTTGCAAACAATGCGGTTGTTGCAATTGTCATTGCTGCATCAGGAATATGGTTCATATCCATATCAACAGCATTTAATTCACCCACTTCAGCTTCGATATAACTATCAGCCCAAGTGATTTTACCACCCATTGCTGCTATCACATCTGCAAACTGGATATCACCTTGGATTGATTTTTTACCAATACCCGTTACACGGATCTTACCACCTTTAATTGCCGCTGCTGCAAGGAAATAAGACGCAGAAGAAGCATCACCTTCAACTAAAAAATCACCAGCGGCTTGATATGTTTGCTTACCTTTAATGGTAAACGTCTGATAATTATCATGACTTACTGATATACCAAATTGCTGCATAATGTGAAGAGTAATCTCGATATACGGTTTAGATACAAGTTCACCAAGGATCTCAATCGTCGTATCATTCTCAGCCAATGGAGCAGCCATTAAGAATGCAGTCAAGAACTGACTAGATACACTGCCGTCAATCTTAATATTACCGCCTTTCAAGCCAGTACCTTTAATACGTACTGGTGGATAATCTTCATTTTTCAAATAAGTAACATCTGCGCCAGCTTGACGTAAACTATCCACTAAACTGCCAATTGGACGCTCTTCCATACGCGGTTCGCCGGTCAATTCAAACTCACCTTCGCTCAAACATAACGCTGCACATAATGGACGCATTGCCGTACCTGCGTTACCTAAAAATAACTCAAGTTTTTCATCTACAGAAAATGCACGACCTAAGCCAGTTACTGTACAAATTGTTTTACATGCAGAAAGATCATACTGCACACCTAATTTTGTCAGTGCGTTTAACATATGACGAATATCATCACTGTCTAATAAATTTGTTAATCGCGTTGTGCCTTCAGCCAGCGCTGCAAGTAGCAATGCTCGGTTTGAAACACTTTTAGAGCCTGGTAAGTTAATAGTACCAGATACTTTACTAATTGGTTTTAATGTTAATTTTTCCATAAATTTATTCACTTAATTTTTAATTAATACAACGAATAGTCGCTAGCCTTACTTGCTATGCGTCTAACTCCGCCAACACTGTCAGTAGCGCCTGCATGAATGTTTTATTTTCCAATTCAGTACCAATACTCACTCGCAAATGCTTTGTTAAGCCATAACCAGCAACAGGACGAACAATTACGCCCTTATGTAATAATGCCTGGTACACAATAGCCGGTTCTTGAACAAGTTCCACGGTAATGAAATTACCTTTAGACGGAATATAATCAATACCCTGCTCACTGAAAAATGTTTCTAACACAGCCCGTTGTTCATTATTTAACGCCACACTCGCGGTTAAAAAATCATGATCAGACAATGCCGCTTGCGCAGCCGCTAATGCAAAACTATTACAATTAAATGGCTGACGAACGCGGTTTAAAATATCCGCTATATCCGGATGTGACATGCTATAACCGACACGTAAACCCGCAAGGCCATAGGCTTTAGAGAAGGTACGTGTAATGATTAGATTTGAAAACGTATTTAACCAAGTAATTGACGGTGCTTGTAGCTCTTTATCTACGTATTCAAAATACGCTTCGTCCAATACTACAATTACGTTTTCTGGTACTTTATTCAAAAAGTCATACAAGGCTTCAGCTGTTAAAAACGTACCAGTCGGATTATTTGGATTGGCAATAAAGATAAGACGAGTATTATCTGTAATTGCGGCCAACATTGCAGGTAAATCATGACCCCAATCTTTGGCAGGTACAGCCACCCCCCTTGCTCCAATCGCTTGTGTCACTAATGGATAAACCACAAACGCATGCTCAGCAAAAATAACTTCATGCTCAGGCGTAACAAAACTGCGGGCAATAAGTTCTAGCACATCATTTGAACCATTACCTAAAGTAAATTGTCCTGGCGCAAGATCGTATTTATCTGCTAGCGCTTGCTTTAGATAGTAGCCATTTGCATCTGGATAACGGGTGATACCCGATAGTTCTTTCTCTAATGCAGCTTTAACTAATTCACCAACACCCAATGGATTTTCATTCGATGCTAATTTAACAATATCTGTTAACCCTAGTTCACGCTCTAATTCATCAGTCGGTTTTCCCGCTTGATAAGGGTGTAAACCTTGTACCCCTGTATTTGCTAAAGCAAAAAAATCACAACTCATAATAAATCCTTGTAGACGGCACTCTTATGTAGTTAGCACGCTTGTCATCGACATTAATCATGCTCAACACATTTTTCCATTGCCTTTAAATACGTATTAATTGTTCTATTGCTAAGAACGCTTTCTTATCTATTCACGATTAACGCTGTTGACGTTCAAATTTTTCCATAAAGCCAATAAGTGCTTTCACCCCTTCGATTGGCATAGCGTTATAAATACTTGCGCGCATACCACCAACAATACGGTGACCTTTTAATGCCATTAAATTCGCATCTTGAGATTGTTTTAAGAACGCAGCATCTAGATCACTCAATGCTAATGTAAACGGCACATTCATTTTTGAGCGGTTACCCGTCGCTACGTTGTTACTGTAGAAATCGCTGCTATCAATATAGCCATAAAGTAGCTTGGCTTTTTCTGCATTAATTTCTTCAATAGCAGACAGACCACCTTGTGCTTTTAACCACTTGAACACAAGTCCTGCTAAATACCAAGAATAGGTCGGCGGTGTATTAAACATCGAGTCATTTTCAGCCATCAACTTATAGTTAAAGATTGATGGGGTTTCTTGTTTGGCTTTATCGAACAGATCATCACGTACAATCACTACCCCCAAACCTGATGGGCCGATGTTCTTTTGCGCACCCGCATAAACAATACCGAATTTACTAATATCTAATGGTTTAGAAAGGATATTTGATGACATATCAGCAACAAGCGGAATATCACCTGTGTCAGGGATATCATTAATTTCAATACCTTCGATAGTTTCATTCGGACAATAGTGTACGTAAGCCGTTTTTTTGCTTGATACTTGCCATTGTGATGCAGGTTTAACTGCAACAATACCATCGGTACTTGGCATTAGAATATTGGATTCATTAATCTGGCAGTATTTCTTACCTTCAACAACCGCTGATTTTGACCATTGGCCAGTTAATAAATAATCTGCTTCAGTTTTATCACCAAGGATATTCAGGGGCACAGCAGCAAACTGACCGCGACCGCCACCTTGTGAAAAGATAACCTTGTAGTTGTCTGGAATGGCTAATAGATCACGTAAGTCTTGCTCTGCGGCAGAAGCGACAGCCATGTAGTCTTTACTACGATGACTGAGTTCCATTACCGATACGCCGGTATTATTCCAATTAATAAATTCTTTTTGGGCTTGTTCCATCACTGCATGTGGCAACATTGCGGGACCAGCGCAAAAATTATAAGTCTGACTCATATCCATAATCCTTGTTAACAAAGCAGCTTAAACGTTTTAAACCCTTATTGAATGACTATCTAATGTAAGCCATTAATGTTGTTTTTCAAAGCAATTATTTAATTACCTTTATCGCCTTCTTAGGCAAAGCGGATCTCGCGAAAAAGATAACTATTGTGCCGATAGCCATTGATAACATAGCCAATCCAAACTGAGCGTCACTCCCTATTCCCATTATGAGTAAAAACAGACCTATAACAATAAGTAATGAGCCAGTGAACATCGATACACGAGGATGTGTACTAACAAAATCAGTCTGTTTAGCCGATGCCTTTAAACCTTGATATTTATGCGAATGCTTTGCTGCTTTACGTTTATGTTTTCTTGTTGACATAACACACTCCAAAATTGACGAATTTAATATGCTATTGATTACTTTAAATAATTATGATTTAAGATAGCCATGGACTTACAGTCCTTTTACTCCCTCGATAATATCCATTGGTGTTAAAGCGTAATTATTCTTAGTATAGGTTTTTGCTGACATAGCGTGAGCGAGACTTGCCGTAATTGTCGCATTTATTATGCAGTATTCTTGCGCTAACAATGCCGAAATCAATCCCGTTAACACATCTCCAGATCCACCTTTACTCAGAATGTTACTTCCCAAAGGATTGATGTATATAATATTATTATAGGTGATAAGCGAGTTCGCGCCTTTTAACAACAGCACAGTTTTGGGATAATTTACAGCAAAGAGTCTTACATACTTAAATCGATTATTTTGCAGTTCTGCTACGGTTATTTCTGCAAGATTGGTTAATTTCAACAGAGAGCAGAACTCTTTAGGGTGTGGCGTTAACACCACATTCTCATGATTTAAAACCGTTAGAATAATTTCGTCATGAAATAAATCTGCATCAACAACTTTTGGAATCTCAATATCTAAAATCTGTTCTATTTCCGCTTTTATAAATTGGCCAAGTCCCATACCAATTGCGATCGCAGTGCATTTTTCAGGCAGGGTATGCTGTCGCATAATATGAAACGGTATATTTACATCTGCGTCTGTAATCACAGTGACCAAACCTGTGCCAAATGCAAAAGCGGCTTCCGCTGCAATGATCCCCGCCCCTGTTTTATTACCTAAAATGACGCTTAAATGCCCAAATGACCCTTTGTGCGAGTTTTGCTTTGTACGTAATGGCAATTGCATATCAGAGGGTTCTAAAAGATAGGTACTAGTTGTCGTTTCATAAAGACTACGGTGCACACCTAAGTCACTGACAATAATATGTCCCGTATAATCTTTCGCAACGTCACTGTAAAGTTGCGTTTTTAACGCTCCCATAGTGATGGTTATATTAGCGCAAAAACCGACTGTCGTTACTTCGCCCTGCTTGTTTATCCCCGAAGGAATATCACAAGCAATTTTATGCCCAGGCCGAGAGTTTAGTCGAGAGATCAGACGTTGCGACTCGTCATCCAGATCTCTGTTTAATCCGGAACCAAAAAGACAATCGACTATGACATCAGGCGCGTGTTCAAGTGATAGTTCGGATAAGCCACCGATGATCTTAATACCTAAAAGGCTGGCTCTTTTATATTGCAGTTTTGCCATTGCAGATTTCACATGATACGGCACAAGCATACTGACATCGTATTGAGAGTATAAAAGTCTGGCAAGCGCTATTCCATCAGCACCATTATTACCTGAGCCGCAAACGATAAGTACCTTTTCATTATTTGAAAACTTACCGTGTATATATTGCATCATCGACGCAGCGGCATGCTCCATCAGTAAATCTTCACTTAACCCAAACAGATCAACACATCGCTTATCTAAAGCGTTCACATCATCAAATACCTTTTGCATTCGTTACTCCATTATTGAACGTCTTTAGACAAGTATGCTTTATGATCAGCCTGCTTGCTTGTGTTTTAATGATCTTCGATTAAGGCTACCAAACACATTAATTAATGCGCCCAGAATAATTAAACTGCCTCCAATCCAAGTCCACAGAGAAGGTACTTCGCTAAACAATAACCAACCGAATATAATTGAGAAAACAACTTGCACATAAGAATAAGCCGTCGCTTTGCTCGCTACTTCTGTTTGCATCGCTTTGGTTAATCCCACCTGCCCTATTTGGGTGAAAATACCAATAAACATTAACAATACAAACGCTTCTATATTTGGCACAACAAAGTCATCACCAAGTAAGATTAATGACAAGGGTAATGCAACGAGTGGAAAATAAAATATAATCACAGAACTATCTTCAGTACTACTAAGACGCTTAACAATCACATAAGCAATCGCACTCCCCAACGCACCCAGCAGTGCAACTGCAACGCTGAATAAAGGTAAGTCGGCAGTCCCTGAAAATGTCAGGCTTGGGCTAACAATAAGTAATAGCCCTATAATACAAAACAGAATGCAGATAATAGTCGAGCGTTGAATTCGTTCTTTAAGAAAAATCAAGGCGAGTATTGCCGTAAATACGGGATGTAAATATTGTAAAATAGTGGCCTCAGCTAAAGGCAGAGTCGTCACTGCGAAATAAACACAGATGAGGGCTAATGAACCAACAGCACCACGCGCCATGAGTAATTGTTTATTATTACCCCAAACAGATATACGCTTACGACGCACGTCCACGTAGCTAATTATTAATGAAACCATTGCTCTTGCTGCCACAATTTCAAAAACAGGAATATCATAAGTACTGACTAATTTAACAAAGCTCGTCATAATCGAAAAAGCCAATGCTGACATCAGCATGAACCTTACACTAACAGGAATATTTTTTATAAATTGAACTGGCATAGGGAGTGATTAACTTCAGATGGTTAGAAAAAATGATCTTATAAAAGAAATTGCGTAAATGAAAGTAGTTTTAAATATTAACGACTACAGTTTAGGGTTATGTTTGCGTATACTGCGCGATTAAATTAATACCAACACTAATACAAAGATGGTGCAACAAAATGATTATTTTTACCACGAACTTAGGTGACATCGAAATTGAACTGAATATGGAGCAAGCGCCAGTCACGTCAAAGAACTTTCTACGCTATTGCAAAGAGGGTTTTTATGAAGGCACTATTTTTCATCGCGTGATTAAAGACTTCATGATCCAAGGTGGTGGTTTTACTGAAAAAATGCAGGAAAAGAAGACTCGTCCAGCCATTGCTAACGAAGCTAATCGAGGCCTCAAAAATGTGATTGGTTCAATCGCAATGGCGCGTACCGATTCGCCACACTCTGCAACAGCCCAATTCTTTATTAACTTAGATGACAATGATTTTCTTGATCATACGGCAACGACAAACGCTGGCTGGGGTTACACGGCATTTGGTACTGTTACCGCGGGAATGGATGTAGTTAACATGATTGCATTTTCAAGAACGACAACAGTAAAAGGTCATGAAGATGTACCGAGCGAAACTATTATAGTTAAAAAAGTAATCATCAAATAATGCATTAGGATGCCGTAACTTAATGATGGCATCCTCGTATTATCACTTAGAGTAACTACATCCCTATCTCATGATTCAATCAAACTCTTGTTGCTGAGGTAGATCATCAGTGATGTCATGCCATGCAGCCTTACTCCCCACGTAAACATGTCGTGTTGCTTTGACTTTTGGATCGGTATCGAGCGTCCCAAAAGGGAAACCAAGTATGTCAGGGTAAGCATCAAATTTTGTAAACAGACTCGAACCACATTCAGCACAAAAACCTTTATGTTCACCAGGTGAAGATTCGTAAAACTTAATGAATGTTTCACCTTCAAGAGTTTTCCAACTCTCGGTTTTTATCTTGGCTCTGGTTCTAAATGCCGACGCGTGTAATTTACGGCACATACTACAATGACAATTGAGTACATCGTCAAATTCGCCATCAATTTCGTATTGCACTTTATTGCACAAACAACTTCCTTTGTTGATCATCATTCTTCCTTAAATTTATAGATTACATAATTCACTGAGGTGTTTAATTTGTTGATAATGCCCCGTATTTTCTCCACCTGATGCATCAGGCCTATACCAAATCGCATTCAATCCAGCCTCAATGGCAGGCTCTATATCGCGATGTAATATATCACCGACCATGGTAACGTCGCTTGCATCAACACCAAGCGCTTCTACCACAGCTTGATAATAAGCCGCGGTTCCCTTACCAATACCTAAATTTGATTGGCAAAAAAATTCTAATATGTACCCTGCAAGCCCAACGCGTTCAAATGCAGATTTAATATCCTCTTCACTTGAGTCCGCAGCACCAGTCGCGACATAAAGTTTACAACCCTGTTGCGACAGTAAAGCCAACGTATCATGTGCCCCGTTTATCGCTTCAACATGCTCCCAATTACACATCTTACCTTTCATATGCGCTGGATTAACCATTAAGGTATCACCCCAATCAAACAGATAAATCTTAGCCATCATGCACTCCTTTCCGTTTAATCGTTTTGTGCTTATTCTTTACGATAGAGGGTATATTAAGCTTTACATACAATAACATGCACAAGTTTATCGACACTCTCACCAGTATTACTTAAACCATGTTCAGTAAATTCATGGACACTTTCAATGTTAAAACCCACTTCGCGTAGAAGATTACAAGCACTAGAGTCATCATACAATTCAAAACCATACTTCACAAAAGGAAGGTTTTTCATAAACTCTCGGTTTCCGAAAGCAATACAGAAAGTGCCGGATGGCTTCAATACTCGTCGAATTTCAGAAAGATGTTCATAAGGTTTGTCCCAAAAATATAAAGTGTGAACTGTAAACACCTTGTCAAAGTAACCAGCTTCGAAAGGAAGATCCGCTGAGTCACCACACTCAAATTTGGCAACCCCTTTTCTAACCTGATAGTCATTAAGCCTGCTAGCCTCGGCAACGAGCGCTGTTGAAATATCAATTCCCACATAATTAATGCCTTTGGCTTCTTGCAAGATTTCCTGCACGAATGCCCCATTACCGGGTCCAATTTCTAGCACCCTATTGTCGTCATTTAATTCTAATAGGTTTATGCATTCTCGATTAAGGTTATAATTTGCCTTATTCATACTAATACCAACTTCAAGCGCTTTATCTCCGCTCGGACATCGAAGTTGAGATGCTAAATGTTCAGGTTCCATATTGAACGTCCTTATAAATCATCAACAAAATTTAAGTATGCTTTACCGCAATCACTGAAAAAGTATGCCAATGCTTGATTTTTCCTATGGCCGTTTGCCCTTTTTCATCACGCTCATGAAATTCTATAATTTCAAATTCGCCAAACAAATTCAAGACTTGTTGCTTGTTCATCGGGTTTGTTGCACTACGATACCCTTTAGCCCAGCTATCATTTACACCCATAAAATCACCAGCAAACACACCACCTTTGGCTAAGCTAGATGATATTTTTATCCATGTGTTTTGAAAATCGCTAGGTTCGGCAAAATAAAGACTAGAGTGAGCTAAAACCAGACCATTCTTTGGGTAGTCATAGTCCTCAAAACTATCACGTGATATTTCGACCAAAGCATTATCAACAAAACGTTCATGACAAATTGCTAACGCATCTTCATTAATATCAAAACCAGAAACTTGATAGCCTAAATCACTCAGGTAATGAATATCACTTCCTATTCCGCAGCCACAATCTGTTGCTGTTTTATAATTAGATGTGTTTAGCTTCACCGCGGATTCTGTGCTTGGTCTATGTTTACGTATTAACGCCTTTTCGTAATATTGACGCCAAATATCTGCATTTTTTTCCATAAAGTCTGCTTATTTACTCTTGCTCAAGGCCATTATCATGATTAAAAGATCATGACGTGATCGACTAAATATTTAGACCCGTCCATCAAGTTATCCATGATAGGCGTTGCTATCTCCCACAATTCTGCTTCTGACATACTTTCAAACGTCATGTTATATCCTTATTTTTGTGTCAGAATCATTGAACTGAAATATATCATGGCAGTGCCCGAAAGCCTTTGAACCCAATTTCCTATTCTGGTATTTTTAGCCGATGATTTTATTTTCTCTATTGCTAAGGTTACACCGACAAACCACATAAATATGATGCTTGCATGAATTAAAACTAACGAAAATGCATTTAAATACGAAAAGTTGTCGGGTGATATAAATTGAGGAAAGGCCGCTAAATAGAACATCGACACTTTGGGATTTAGGATTTGAGTGATAAACCCTTCATTAAAATAACCAACTCCGTTCTTCTGAGCATTGATTTTTTTATTCGTTTCGGTATCGCAGCTCTTTGTTTTGTAAGAGCTAATAATTGCCTTTACACCGATATAAAACAGATACCCAGCACCGAGTATTTTAATGATGAAAAATAACTCTGCTGATTGCATCAATAATGCAGAAAATCCGAAAATAGACAGCGCGCCATGAAAGAAGGTTGCCGTGGTTAATCCGAAAATATTCAAGATGGAAGCTCGCGGCCCCTGTGACGACGCAGTTTTTAAAATCAACACGCCATTTGGGCCTGGTGATACAACTAAAAGTAACGCGATCAAGCTAAAAGCTAATATGTCATTCACTATTATTTACTCCTTTTTAGTGTCTATAAAAATATTCCTTCAATAACCAGTACACTTTGTAATATCGGTCTTCTAAGATAGGACGTTAACTAACGTCTTTACAGCCGGACTCAGCTGCAAGTTTCAACTCCCTAAGGGTATGAGGTAAGCCTTTGCTAATCCCAGTTCCGATCAAACGGCCAAATATTGGGGATAACAACCCTGTAAAAGACACCTTATGTAAAACAGCTGTATCTTTACCATTAGGTTCCAGTACATGCTCAAAGGTCATTTTACACAATGGCAAACGGCTAGTTACTGTGAATAATTTGTCTTTCACAACTTCCGTGAGTAATATTTTAGATTCAGGACCGTTTACAGGTTTTAATTTACCCATTGATCCAACTTTAAATGGTCCATCGATAGATGCACTTTTAACATCAGGATCCCATGATGACCAAGCGTCCACATTTTCATAAATCGCGAATATATTTGCAGCCGATGCATTAATACTTATTTTATGTTCAAATTCCATTCTGATTCCACTTGTTAATTTTTAGCTGTCATAATCTCTGTCACAATTTCAGTTTTGACCGAATTGGCGATGAAGCACTGTTGATGCGATTGATGATGCATTTTTTCAAGTTGCGCTATCGTCGGTTTTTTATCTCCCGAAAACTCAACATAAGGTCGAAGTGTTACCTTTGTCATTGAAATATTACCGTCACTGTCTTTTCCCATTATTCCAACAGCATCATCTATATATGAATCGACTACATACTTTCGTTTAGCTGCGATAGATAAAAAGAACAACATATGACAGCTAGAAAGGGATGCAACAAACGCCTCTTCAGGGTCTACATTTGCTTCGACAGAATAAGGTAAAGGTACAACGTGAGGAGAAGATGAGGCTTGAACAACTACGCCACCATCAAAGATCCATTCATGCCCTCGGCTGTATTTGTTATCAACATAACTTTCATTGTTATCTCTAACCCAATTAATTTTGGCAAAATACTCTGACATTTTAACTCCCTGTAAATAGTTTTATATGACCTAAATTCCAATAAATTCGCTATGTAAATTCAACTAGTGCAGACTTGTAAGCATTTCGAGCCTAAAAACTTAAGTACCTATCCATTCCCCCAAACAATGCCAATAGTTCTAAACCATATTTACTTTTAAATTCATCACAGGCATATACAAGCTCCAATTCGTTTGCAACGGTTAACTCGCAAAATAGATTAGCTAGCTCGGCGGATAAGATAAATGAAGATTGAGTAAATCGGTCTGTAAACTCAATGGTTACTGACTTACCAAATTGAGGGAAAACATAATCGCGATCGCACGAACAATATAAATATACCAAAGCCTCTGCGTCATGACCGATAACAGCCGAAATCTCTTCACGTTGTGATAAGGAAACCATACTGTCTTCAAAACCAGCGGTACCATATGCAGCATGAAACAATCCGGCCGTTCTCAGCATTCCATTAGCCCCCCAGTGCGCAAGTATTGATTCAGTTCCTTTTAAATGCGCCTCTAACGAACCATTTAGATGCTTAAAATCTCCGGCACCTAACGATTCTAATGCCTTAAATTCTTTATCCATACTGGCTCCCTTCACTCAAATGATGTTTATAACAAAGTTATTCATTTTTTAGTTCGTCAATAAAATTAACAACTTGCGTAAGTAAAACATTCACCGTCAATTCAATGCTATCACTTTGGCTCTGACTAACATGGAAAAAACCACCTTGAATCGATAGCTGACTTACCTCTAGTTCTTTTACAGATAACTTATTTAACCAATATGGCGCTAATGAACATTGAGCGGAACCCGTAGCAATATCTTCATTAATCCCGATGTTAGGAGGAAAATACCTAAGTACATAACCACCTGCTCCTTTTTGAGCTGTTATGATTACGGCGTGGTACTGACTGAAACTTTTTATAACATCAAAGTCAGGTACGAAGTCACGAACTTGCTTTTCACTATCCAGCACTAAAACCAAATCCCTTGTGCTGAATATATCAATGGCTTCCAAACCAAGTAATTTACTGTATTTTTTCAATTCGGGATTATATTCTGACTGCCAGCTTGGCATAGTCATCGTATAACCATAAGTACATTTTTTGACTGAAATCACACCGTGCTTACTAACAAACTGAATATCAAGATCATGGTCAGGATCCATTTCGAAAATAGCGGCTGCAGCGGCTAAGCTACCATGTCCACATAGATTAATTTCGACACAACCCGCAAACCAACGGATCTCATAACTATGTTCGATATAAACAATAAATGAAGTAACAGGTTGACCCAAGTTACGTGAAATAGTTTGTAATTCATGGTCTGGTAACCACGATGTTAGCTTAACAACAGCTGCGGGATTACCCATTGCGTTGTCACCAGTAAATACATTCAGTATATGTGCGTCGATAATCAATTCCTCCAATACATTAATGCCCAGTTAAATTATAAATCAGATACAAGCTTCCGATCAGCTGGATGGTTAACCCCATCATTAGTGACTATATCCTCGATATCAAAAGGATTAACGCCCTCGAGGCAACCAATGTTAAAACCATATTCACTTGGGTTCGAACGGCGTTGATGATGTGTATAAATGCCACAATTAGAACAGAAATAGTGTTTAGCTGTATTGGTATTAAATTGATACAAGCGCAGAACCTCAGCACCTCTAATAATACGAATACCACCAAGATCGACAGACCCTACAATGGCACCTTTCCGACGACAAATAGAACAGTCGCAACGCCTAGGCTTTTCAATGCCATTAGGTAACGATAATTCAAGCTCAACAGAACCACAATGACAGGTTAATTTATGCTTAGGCTGAATCTTAGCCTTCCCTACTTGCTTCAACATATTTAGAACTTCCCTATAAAATTAATACCGATGACTTTATTAACAGGCTATTTCAAATCGAATGAAGGACATTAATAAATCGGTGTCTATATCTTTAGACAATGTGTAATCTTGCTCCACAATATTTGATACTGACGACTTCCAAAAATGAAGCGCATCAACATTTTCAAGTAACACTCTAATCTGCCATTTCCCTGGGAATGACTGGGTTACTAACTCAAAAGCCTTCTTTCCGATACCTTTGCCTTTGAACGTTCGTAAAACAAAAAACTGTTCGATATCGTTAATAGATAAATCTAAAGGGTATTTACGAAGTAACACAAAACCAGCTAATTCCGAACCAGCATAAATAAAATAAGGAACGTGATCATCCTTATCCCAATAAGCATCAAATTGTGATTTATTAAAACCGAACTGACCATTTTCATGCAGAGACAACGCCAAAAAATAAGACATATCATAAACGTAATAATGAAATAAATTTTCTAATATGTTTCGATGCTCTTTCTCAATTTTAACTAATGAAACGTCCATACACACCCTATTCGTGAACACTCGAACAATAGCTAACAAGCGCAACCTTGAGCAGCCTCTGCTACAACTAAATTTACCGTAGATCGACCAAACCTTATAATAATGTCTAATCTTCTTTTAATGTGGCAAGTAATAATTCTCGTAACCTTGAAACCATAGATGAACAATTCTTATTTTTACTGTGCTATTTCCGCTGCCACAAAAGCCATTTCTATTTCATTATTTTGACTGTTCACTATGTTGAACCCAGCGTTTTGGTATGTTTTTATTGCACTTAAATTCGTTTGATACACCGTTAAAATAAGCGAATTACAGTTAAATAGTTTGAGATGACGCTTTGCTAAATCAAGTAATTTAAAAGCAATCCCTAGACCTCTGTTCTTGTTTACTACGTACATTTGGATGATTTCGACTTGTTTCGATGTTGAAGGAGTCAGTCCACACAAACCAACCAACTCGCTACCAATAAATGCACCTAACATAGCGCTATTTTTGCTTTCTTCTTCAATGAGCTTTTCAAAGTACAATTGAGGTAACTTAACTTGTTTTTCGTATCTCGAACCGAAACATTCAGGATGCAATTTCAAACTTTCTAATCTCAATTCACGATATACACGGCTATCCTCAGCCTCCAACACTCTACAATATACTTCCATATAACCTCGTTAAACACTTACCAACTCTACCTTGTCACCATCTACCAATATCACTTGCGCATTACTGAAAGGGATAAGATTAATCGCATCCATGTAATTTGACATTATTTTTTGCGTACTTTCTTGAAACGGAAAGTTTGTATAATGCGGTAACGGGTAAAAATCAATGACACTTAAAGAAGAAAAAGAGACTAGGTCTGCAACAGCGTTAAAGTCATCCATCTCTTTTACATATTCAATATTTGGAGACAGGATTACTGACCCCGCAGATTCGCCAATATACGGTTTACCTCGGTTAATTTGTTCCTTTATTAATTCATCGGCACCCGTTCTTCTTAGCTCTTTAAGCAAGAAAAATGTATTTCCTCCACTGATATAAATAAAGTCATTACTTTCTAGCTTACTTGATATTTCATTTTTTGTAGCTGTAGAAATTTCTAACACATCAATAATTAAACCTAGATCTTGCAACACCTTTTTACCTGTATCCACATAAAAAGTGACTTCTTCATGAATACTCGCTGTAGGGATGAATGTAACAGTCTTCCCCTTTAGCTCAGTTTTTTCTGATTGAACAAATAACTCGACTACATCAGTAAACGATGACGTTAAAAACAATCTTTTCATTACTTTTCCCTAAAACTAAACAAGATAATCCAGCTTAAAACTGAACGCATGACTAATTTAAATGACTGCTTCGCACACAATCATTAATATTATCAGTCATTTGTCATACTGTTACATTACTTTCTATAATTTCATTTAATAACGCAGGAAGCCACTCGCCCGCATTTCCTCTAAAGACCACCACTTCTATTTTTGAATCATGCTTTTTTCTTCTTCAGTCCACTGTGCTGCAAAAACCTCACAATCGGTAGCGCAATTAACCAAATAGTATTTCTCTAACCATCGAGCAGGCGTTGACCTTTCTACGCCAAAAAATCCTTAAACGCTCGGTACAATGGCTTCTTCACTCTTTTGCCAAATTTGATAGCAATAGTTAATATTCGATTCAAATTTTTGCTCAAACGCTAAACTAAATGAATCAGGAATTTCAGGGAAAACAATATCGTAATCGGTAATATCATCTAACTGTCTTAAAGCACTCTCAATTGAAGAGAAAACCATTACATTTTCATCCTCTGAAACAAAATCAGATCGTGATATTACGGCGTACTTACGATTTGGTAGCGACCCCATAGACTCAAAAGTTTTGCGTCCAACTAAAAGACATTGATTATATGTCATGGCTTTGAATAAAAGTTGCTCACCTTTGGTTCTCCATGGAATATCAGGGCCATTGCCGATGATGCCGTTCTGAGACTTTGCAGCCATTAATGATAACTTCATGATTAATCCTTTGGTGAATACCTAATTATGCTCGACTAGGATTTTTTGATAACAACATAAACACTTTCGAATTAAAAAAGAAGACATTACAAAAATACACCTTTACTTACAGTACCTTATTATACTTTAATCTAGTTGTATTGTTTTAAATTTAGTGTCATTTATAATCTGCCCATCAAAATAATCCATAATAAATATAAAGGTAAATAATGAAATCTATAACTGTACTTGGTGCTTTAGCTACAATCGTATTAACGACACATGTTCAAGCAAACCAAGACGTCTCAGGCTTCTACATTGGTGGTGGTTTAGGCTCGACATTTAGTGATTCTGATAGCAGTTCATTTTATTCTGATACCCATGGTAGTACACTAAAACTTATTGGTGGTTACCAGTTTAACCGTATCGTTGCAATTGAAACTCAATATACAAAATACGGAGATGTAACACCACTTCGCAACGAAAATGACTATAAATGGGCTCCCAGTACTATATCTCTAGCCGCTAATCTTGGTTACACTTTCCAAAATGGCTTACGTCCTTTTACTACAATCGGTTTGTCATCACTAAACCTAAACCAAACAACAAAAAAAATAGACGATAACAATGCCACAGCCGCACGTTTGGGACTCGGTTTAGAATATACACCAGCTAATTTATCTAATATAAACTTCCGTGCAGGTTATGAAGCTGATGCTTTCACACTTAATTCTCCTAGTAAGTCTGATACTGATGTTATTTTAAGTTCACTATACCTAGTTAGTCCGATTCAAATCTGACGATAGCCTACAGCGAACAGTAGGCTATCACTCTCATTAGTCGTTCTTAAATCCCCTCTTATTCTTTCGATAACCCATTCATAGACGCCATATATCTCATATCCTTTCCATAGCGATAAACCAACTCGGCTGATATTTAAATCGATCTCAAGAAAGTATGTAAATAAAGTAAACAATGTAAAGTAGTGCAATGTAAACAATGTAAATGATAACGATTCCCATTTACATTGAGTGTTAGAATGCGGATCTCATATACAACACATAACGAGACAGATAATAATATGAAATTAAAATTATTACCTTCGGCAATAGCCATTGCACTAACATCATTTTCAGCAATTTCAGATGATGGAAGTATGGTTGTCACTGCAACAGCTTTAGAGCAGCTGGTTCAAACTGAGATTAACGCTGAAACATTAGAGCAAAAACAAGCTTCCGACATCAAAGATATTTTAAACACGATGCCAAGTGTTACAGTTGATGGTAATGCCAGATACTCACGTAAGGTATTTATTCGAGGAATGGAAGACAAGTTCGCTGTTGTCACTATTGATGGCGCTCGTCAGGAAGGTCAACTTTTCCATCACTCCGGCGACCAAACTATCGATCCAGCCCTTTTGAAAGTGGCTGAAATTGAGCTCGGTGCTAATTCTGTACTTAATGGTTCAGGAGTCATCAACGGTTCGTTCAGCTACGAAACAAAAGACCCAAACGACTTACTTCAAGGTGATGATAAGTTTGGCACTCGTATCAAGACGAGTTATCAAAGTGCATACGAACGAACGGGCGTTGACGTTGCCGTATACACAAAGCTGAACGACAAGCTTCAGTTTATGGGTATCGCGAACTACTCAGAAGATGGCGACCTGTATATCCCAAACAAAGAGGATATTAGTTCCAAACAAGGCGAGCTAAAATCAGGCTTAGCAAAAGTCGTTTTTATTCCAAATAACAGTAACGAATTCAAGCTAATGATAAACCACTATAGTGATGGTGGTAAACGTCAACTTTCAGGTGAAAAGAGCGGCTCCTTATATGCAGACCAAGAGCATAATTACAATTCTATCAACCGAGATACGGTAACGCTTCAACACCACTACAACCCAGGCAATGATCTCGTTAATCTAAAGAGCAATCTATACTACAACCGCCAGTACATGAAACGCGACCCGCTGACAGATGACATTTGGCAAAAAGATGCTAACGGAAAATGGATCACAGATGGTCAAGTATCAATCCCAAATCGCGAATATAATGTAACAACAATCGGTGGTGATATTCGTAACGTATCTTGGATTGCTGATCATGAGCTAACATATGGCGTTGACGGTTACACAGCAAAACAATGGATTGATGCCGAGAGTGGCGAAGTACTCTCGGGCTCACAAAAAGGTGAAACTAAAAAATATGGTTTCGATGGCGGTAAGATTACAGCTTATGGCCTTTACATCCAGGACTCATTCGAAATTAACGATTTCCGTTTAACTTCAGGACTACGTTACGATATCCATAAACTTGGTGGTCTATATTCTGGTACGGTTGACCAACTTTCTCCAAAATTCAAAGGGGAATACCAAGCAACAGATGATCTACGACTACGTGTAGGCTATGGTCGTTTATTCAAAGGTGCTTCATTACCAGAAGCCTTAATGATAGGAGATCCAAGTAAGGTTACCCAAGGTGATACAAAGGCCATGACGGGTAACAACTATGAAACAGGCTTCGATTACAATTTATCTAACTTACTTGGGGCTGACGACTCAATAATTGGGTTCACTGCGTATAAGTATAACCTTGATAACCAAATGCACCCAACTAAGAACACTAGTTTAACTAACAAGTACGATGCTGAAGTATGGGGTATCGAAACTGTATTCACTTACAAATTAGAAGACCTTAGCATTTATGCTAACCACTCATATTCAGATGGCGATCAGAAGAACCTTAAAGACAACACTACTAGCCATATGAATAAAACAGGTATTCATAATATCAAAGCTGGTTTCAATTATGGCCTGAGCGAAGAGATCGTGTTTGGTTGGGATTCACGCTTCGTTCTAGGTAACGAATATACCGATGAAGAAAATGAAAAGGTTAGTCGATCTGGATTTGGTGTTCACAACATGTGGGCCGCCTACAACCCTACGTTTGCGAAAGACCTAACTATAAATCTTGGCGTAGACAACTTATTCAACAAGCAATATGCAGAACATACAGGCTTCGGTATTTCTTGGGGCTCAGATAAATACACCAGCTACGAAGTCGGTCGTAACTTCAAAGCAAGCCTTGCCTACGCGTTCTAATAGCGAAAGGTCTTAAATACAAGAGTGATGAAAAACTAAGTTTACAGACATATGTATACTTATAGATAAGTTCATACTTGAATTTGAGTTAATACCCCCTTCTACTTATGCAGAAGGGGGACTTCATTCATTTCAATACGGTCTAATTTTTTATTTCAAAGACAGCACATCTACATTTTCTGCAGGTGCTACTACCAACAATTTTCACTTATTTTCTTTGACATATTATAACCACTAATAGCAAAACCAACTTCCTGATATAACTTTAAAGCCCTTTGATTGTGGTAAGCAACTCTTAGTTTTATTTGTTCAATGCCAATTGATTGCAGTTGTAATTCAAGCGCCTTAATTGCCAACTTTCCATAGCCGTTATTACGGCTATTAGGGAATATGAAAAAGTCATAAATAAATGTGGATTTATCACTTACCTTAATCGAGTGCCATAAATAGCCAACAAGGTTCGATTCTGATTCAATACACAGCAGATCGTGTTCATTGGTTTCCAATCCCTTAGGAAAACAACGTATTAGGTCTTGCTGAGCTAATTCGACAGCCCGGTCCATTGAGTGACCATAATTTTTAGAAATCTCATGGCTGTAATCGTCAATGAAATAATCACAATACGCGGGATATTCATCTGATGTCATTGGTCTAAGTTGGATCATGCCAGCTCCTATTAAAAAGTGATTTCCTGCAAGTCTTGCTGTGGCAATGTACTATATCACCGACTTTTCCTGATATTTCGAATTTAACTAAGCCACTCCCCGACTGCGTCACCCATAGTTAATCCTTGCGCACCTTTCATCCACAGCATGAAATTACGATCAAACTTAAAATTTTCGCCACACTTTAACTTAAAGAACCGACGAACATTTTGCCTGTTCTTATAAGATGATGTAATCAAAGTACTGTTAGAAATAGTATCTTTATGCCAATCAAATTCATCCATGTTAAATCTGTTTCTCCAACCAAACTGAACTTATGTAATAACCGTCTTTCTTCGCGTATTCATTAAATATACCGATCTCTCTGAATCCAAAGCGTTTATGTAAAGCGATAGATGCATCGTTAGGCAAAGCAATACCAGACAAAGCACAATGAACGTTTTGTTTTTTTAACGCCGTAAATAGTCGATTATATAGCGATGAACCGACCCCCTTACCTTTAGCGTGTTCATCGAGATAGACAGTCACTTCCACCGTATCCTCAAATGCTGATGCAGGCCTATATAATTGAGAGCAAGCAAACCCTAAAACTAACGTATTTTCAACCGCTACATAAATTTGATGTTTTGAATCTAGCTTAAACAGCTGAAACCATTCGAGCCTATCTTCATAAGAAAATATCTGTTCTTCGAAACGAGCATTTGTGTTGATAATGTAGAAGTTAAAGATGTCCGTAATAGCGGGTACATCGGATAACTCGCCAAGTCTAATGTCCATGTTATATCCTTATGCTCGACAGTCTTCAATTTCGATTAAAAGATCAGTAACACCAACATCAATATCTAACTGATTTAAAATGGTACTTAGCTGGCCTCGATGATGGGTTTGGTGATTGAATAAGTGACTCACCAACGCACCAAAGTTTCTTTCACTAACCGCACCAGCTGTATTCGAGTACACAAAGGTATCCTCAAAGTCGTCACTTTTAACTTCGTGTGATAACCACTCAACAATCGATAAATCGACCAGTTCGCGTACTTACTTTAAAGAGGCCAGATCTGAATACAACATATCGCTCAACCCATTTGGCCGAGGCAATTCTGATAACTTATTCAGTGATAAATAACGCATTGAAAATGATAAAAACCGTTTAAGCCAAATCAAGTCCCCTACCAATATATGGTTGAGAGTACCTAAAATTGATTTAAAAAACGCAGACTTATCTTCAATAAGAGCTTCAGGTTGCAAAAACTCAATAGATTCATAAATCGGACAATTCATTCGTCGATTGTAGTTTGCTAATAATAGATAGTGTTCAGTTGATAACATGGAAACTCCTTTATCCGTAAAGAAATGCTTGTACAACCACCTATACCTTAATGAGTACACAATAACACTATGCGCATAACATCATGTTTATGCAACAAAAAGGTTACCCTGCAGTGGATTTTAGCTAGATAAGCTTAATTTAGCCCTACTTTTATAGGCTATATCCGTTGTTCACATTGAGTTCCATAGGAACATAACGAATGCCATTTATACTTAACTCCTCCGACATAGCTTTAAACCCTACTTTCCCATAAAAGCCAAGTGCATAAATTGATGCTTTGACTCGAATCAACCTTGCACTACTAACTTGCTTCATTTCTTCGACTAGTCGTTTAGCGACACCAAAACCATGATATTCAGTTTTAACATAAAGATGACCGATGTAGTTCTCTTCCCGCCAAGCTATATAACCGATGATTTCGTTACCAATAGTAGCTTTAACCGCCGAGTAAATTTCGGGATTTTTCACCTGTTCGATATCAGCCTTAAACGCAATTCTAATGGCTTTTTGACCTTCTGCATTAAGTAGAGGTACAACATGTTCTTCATTAACTGATTCACCTAATTCAAAGATCAAATCTAGATCCCTGTGAGTCACTTTTTCAAAAGTAAATTCCATTTTATCTCCTAGTACATAACGTCCAAATACCCACAAGCAATATCATATTTCACCTACCAAGACCAACCACTTTAGAGGTGGGCCATGTTAATCCAATTCTAGTTAGAGTCCGCGAACACCTAGCCGAAAGGCGAATATAATAAGGATCATTATAAATAACAAAATAAAAAGATTTATGACAAAAACAATTCCGTTATTAAGTTTAATATTAGGAATATCGGCTGCGATATAGTTCAGCATGTTCGATGCAATACTCACCTGCAAGTTCAGCTTTAACCTCTCCAGAAACGACCATTTCCGGTAGCTTTCCATAAGCAAAAACACTCAGTTCCTCACCAGATTCTAAACAAGTAACCCATATCGTGATTTTACGATAACCATCAGGTTCGTTGATTCGCTCCAGTACATCTATTAACTCTAGCTCATCGTTTGTCACTTCAAAAACTTGCCCTCTAACAGGCTGGCCTTTACCTGGATTTAAAATCAACCAAGGCGAAAAACGCTCACCGACCAAATAAAGTGGATAACTTTCCTTAGTATCAAAATTTTGACGATAACGAATTCCTTTATTTGTTTTAAAATTAGGGAAACTTTCTTTCAAAGTTCCAAATACGAAGACTTTGTGCACGAAATACTCCCTATTCCTAACGCTTAGCTAGAAGCCAAATACAGTGGACTAAAATGGGTCGAACAGCCTGCTGTATTGAGTCCTTTTGAAGGACTTATTATGTGAATTGATAACGACTACTTCAAATTTAAAGCTTCTGAAAAAGAAACAGCTGTAGCTTTAATCTTTCTCATTAAGCGTACATTTCTACTATCATATGAAGCTATACATCTCTCTGAGGTATCAAGACTACGTTTTTTTATTTCATCAGCTATCGCCCATTGCCAACCAGCATGATATTTAAATGTCTTATTAGCTAATTCTGTACATAGTTCAATATCACTAAATCCCCCTACGCGTTCATCAGGTTCACCTAAAAATACGGTGCATGCACTTAAACCCATAACACTAGAACACAATAACAATTTACAACCTTTCATTTTACTTTCCATTTTTGATATTAAATTTGTACCGATGATGATGAGCATAACGCCAAGTACCCTATCTAATCCATTGTAACATAAACATTTAAGCTAAATCTAACCAAAAACGCCGAGCGTTTAAGCCCCCTCTGAACGCCTTGTTTACATTTGGTATCGGACTACATCAAAACTAATAAATACGCATCCGACAAACTCATTTTGTGTTTTAGGATATACAAACTTTCAAACGGATATGCGCATTTTAGTGAAGTAGTTCTGACTTGATCTCGCGACCACAAAGGGGTTTCATTTTTGTTACATCTCTCTACTGTTTTAGTAGGAAATCAGACGCAATTTCCCAATATTCCTCTAACGAAGCTTTGACCAATTCCATTTGTTCTCCATATATAAACACTGCTAAAATGATTCAATATTTTCCTTTTTAATCAATTTTCGATATTGGCTCGGTGTTTCTTTCGTATATTTTTTAAACACTTGGTTAAAACTAGACTTAGAGTTAAAACCACAGTCATAAGCTATATTAATTAATTTTTCACATATTGGTCGTTCTTTCATTTCTTTAATAACAGCTTCAACTCTTAATTGATTTATTAATTGATAAAAGCTACCAGATGAATGAAAAGTTAATAACTCAGATAGCTGATGCCTACTTATTTTCATTTTTTCTGCAAGCTGCTGTTGATTAAAATCAGGTCGTAAGTAATGTTTATTTGTATTTAACTCTTGATCAAGCCTTTTTAATAAGTTTTGCTGTGCCATTGTATTTGGCTCTTTACCCTTTGAAGTAGGATTACTTTTTATATTTACCGATATATTTAAACGTCCAATAGGTGTTCCTATACGTATTAATAAATAGGTTATATAAAATATTCCGGCCACAGTTGATAAATCACTTAAAGCAAGTAAGTCATGTGATTTTTCTAGTTTCATTAAAACTGCTGTAATAGATACAATAAAAACACTAAATATCATCAAATAAGAAATTATCAACACCGTAAATAACCAGCAGAGTTGATTTAAACTATTTTTATCTCGCTGTTGTAACCAGAATTTAAAAACATACCAGCTGCTAAACACCAAATAGACACAAAAATGAACTGCTGTTGCTAGTGGAATAAAAGAAAATCTATCATCGAAAGGTAGCATTGATACCTGTTGTAAATTACCTGCTTGCATTGAGAAAAAAGACGATAGTTCGTAAGGCGATATTGCAGTATGCCCCCAAAAATACACTAAAAATGGTAATAGGTGTATCGCGTCCATTTTATTAAAGTGACGGTCTGAATTTATCATTTTTATGATAAAAGCCATCAAAACAGGGCCAAGTAATAAGTAACTATTTAGGCTTTTCCAAATTGTTACTAATAACATTGAGGAGTCAAATAAACCACTATCAATATAAAAACTAACACACATATTAATTGAAAGTAGTGATAAAAAAAATGCAAGAATTCTACTCGGCCCAGAAAAGCCAAAAAGGTATATAGATTGTATTATTCCTTGAATGCAACCTAATGCAACTAAATTACTAAAACTGAACAAAACAACTCCTTAATTTATCTTTCACATGTCCAACCCGGTCTATTTACACCTATACAACAAAAATATAAAACATATAAAATCAACCACTTGACCGTAAAAGTAAAATATTTAATCTATATTGGCCTATTTCGACGCAAAGCCTTTTAATAAAATATAACATGCAGTTCAACACCAATAAAACAGAGATAAAATATGAAAACAAAAATCGAATTAACGTTAAGTTACATTGTTTTTTCAATAGCCTTAATCTACGGTACTTTAGTATTTATTAAGTTTAATTTTCAATTTACACCAACCCAAATGAGTTATCCAGGTATGGTCATAGCATTCTTAATGTCTTGCATGCTAAATATAATCAAGTTGAAAGAAAACTCAATGAGCTCACGAATACACTTTGCTTCTGTATTTGCCAACATCCTAACTTTTAGCTACGCCACTGCTTTCGCAATACAAGACCCTTGGATAGGGAAAGTAATAACGACTATTTTGATGGGTTTCATTTTAATATTTTCTGTCATCAAACTGCTTCAGCTAAAAATGTAACTAGCAGGTCCTCCGCTTGATGTTAGAGAGTTCAAACTAACGCTTACTTAAGTGGAAAAATATAGTTGGCTAAAATATTGAATAAAGTGAAAACAGCCGACTGTATTTTCCATTTGAAGTTCTTATTGAGCGAAGAAACTACGCGGCAGAATAAACAAACCTGTGTTCATACTTGCCAATAGTATCACTATTATGGTGGTATCTTATTGGAGTATGACGTATTAACCCTATTTAAAATATTAATCCAAAACACCTGAATTTTTGAGATGCTCCTCAAGTCTAATTAGTTTACTAAATGCAACTAACCCGAACATGCCAAATGTCATACCAATTACACCGAATTCGTATCCACTAATGCCAAATGCTTCCATATTCATTATCCCTCTAAATTTTACAATATAGCTAAACCTAAAAGCCTGCTAACGCCTCAATAAGAGTCCTGATTTATTGAGGCGTTATGTTACGACTAACCACCTAAAAATATGATTTCATTATTAATTTTTAAATATTTTGAGCCTTAAGTCTGCCAGAAAGCCAAATATAGAAAAACGAAATACATAAAATTGATTCTATGACGATAGCGCCAATAATATCGCTACCAACAAACCCTCGATTTAACTCATACATTCCACTAAAAGCTAAACCAAGCATTGTCACACCGATACTTAAACAAATAGCCTGCCTAGCTTGGGTGTTAGGGATGTTCCGCCCAAAGAACATTAACACGCTAATACCTAGCATTAATATAGCTGCACGGCGGGAAATAAAGTAAGCAGCCTCTGTTCCTTCGACACCGAGATCATTCAAAAATGAATGCGCGGAAAAGAAAAGCAAGTAAAATAAGTAAAAGCAAAGTAATGAAGTAAACGTGCTCAATATTTTAAATTTATTCATAAAATCTCCATTTTTAAGAAAATCAATTATAAGTATACAGTTCTAAAATTTTAATTTAATAGATATCCATAATAGACACACACAAAAAT
>NZ_FPLG01000042.1:0-1010 GCF_900120065.1 Moritella viscosa | reverse complement strand
CAACCAGACCCAAGATATGGCTCTCCGTTGGGAAGTGGTGATCGAACGCTTTGCGCCAAATACACTAGTTAAAGACGCTTTATTTGATGGCGAGCCTGATACGCTTACCAGCCTTAGAGGCGACATCAAACTCAAGAATGTAACTGTACGCGATAAAGATGGGCATTCGGTTCTAGAAGATATTAACTTGACCATTCCACAAGGCGCGCGCGTTGCAATCCAGACTAATAATGAAGCTTCAGCACTCGCGTTTGCAGATGTACTCACACGCGAAGTTATCCCACAAAGAGGCTCAGTGCAGATTGCTGGGCATGAGATAAATGATTTGCATCAAACAGTTGTTGCCAACCGTATAGGATATGCCAGTTCAAAACCTTATATTTTCCAAGGGACGCTCGGTGAAAACCTATTCATGCCATTTAATCTAGAGCCTGTCCTTAGTGCAGATATTTCAGTTGATATAGCTGATTGGCGACAAGAATCTGCGCGCGCTGGTAACAGTGTCGACCCATTCGAATCAGAATGGGTCGCCCCCAAAATGGCAGGATTTCAATCATGTGATGAGATCAAAGACTGGTGGTTCCAGTTAGTTGAAGCGATGGGTACCGATGATATCATGGTGCGCAGAGGCTTACGTTCACGCCTTGATCCAGACACGCAACAAGAACTGATCGAGGCGATTGTACAGTTGCGGCCCGAAATAACGAAGCGATTAGCCAACGCAGGTTTAGATGATATTGTGCATGCCTTTCATCCAGAGAAATTCAATCCGGTATCTCCCTTAGGTAGCAACCTCCTTTATGCTATTCCAACAAAGATGTTGACACAAGTGACCTTGTCACAAGAGGATAATTTCGTACAGATGTTACAGGACGAAGGGATCGCTGAATATCTTGCTCAAATGTCAGCCAACCTAATCGAAGGACTGACAGAAACGTTTGGAACAGATGGTACAGACCATCCCTTATTTCGTCGTTTGAATATGGATGAAGATCTTTATCATCGCCTTA
>NZ_FPLG01000021.1:0-12379 GCF_900120065.1 Moritella viscosa | reverse complement strand
TTCGTCTTCATTTACGCTTGCTTTCACTTACACGTACCTTTCACATACGTTATTCATCTTCATTTACACTTGCTTTCACTTACACGTACCTTTCACATACGTTATTCATCTTCATTTACACTTGCTTTCACTAACTCGTATCTGTCACATACGTTATTCATCTTCATTTACATTTACATTTACACTATTCGTTTTCACTTACACTTGCCTTCTTTACTAAGTCGCACCTGTCACGTACGTTACTCATCTTCTTTTACACGTATCTGCCATGCACGTTATTCACTTGCACTTATTCACATACTGTAAAGGTAGTAGGAATAAAATATCCAGTCGACCTAATTACAAATATAGTACACCGTCATTTATTTGCGATAAAATTAACTAAAATAAGTTATATAAAACATACAAATTTGAATGAATGGCCATGTTAGTAATAATTAGATCGCTTTTTCAGTTCATTTTTGGCACATTAAACAATTGATAATATTCTAAATTCCCTGATTTGATAACAATTATTAATAATAAACGTCAAACAGCTCTAATATATTAAGGAGTATGCATGTCTCGAGCTATCTTTTTGAGTAGCCCATTAGCCCAACTTGGCCGTGCGGTCATGACTTTACTCCAACGTTTTGGTAAAGTAGCGCTATTCCTATTGCATGGGATAACACATATGTTTTCTCGTCCTTGGCAATGGCGAAGAGTGCTTGAACAACTCTATTTTATTGGAGCAAAGTCAATTGTTGTTATTTGTGTGACAGGTCTATTTACCGGTATGGTCCTCGGGTTACAAGGCTATTATACCCTATCTCAATTTGGCTCGACTGGTTTACTAGGTTCTGCAGTCGCACTTACCCTTATTCGCGAATTAGGTCCTGTGTTAACCGCAATAATGATTATCGGTCGTGCAGGCTCAGCAATGACTGCGGAAATTGGAATTATGCGTATTTCAGAACAAATCGATGCGCTTAAAACGATGACTATTGACCCGATTCGATTTCTAGTTAGCCCACGCATCATTGCCGCACTGATTAGCTTTCCGTTATTAACCGCTATTTTTGATACCGTCGGTATTTTTGGCGGCTATCTTACCGGGTCTCAATTATTAGGCATTAATCCCGCTATTTACTTCTATCGTGTAGAAAACAGCGTCCTAATGGCTGATATAATGGAAGGTTTTATTAAATCATTATTTTTCTCTATTACTGTAATAACGGTATGCTGCTACCACGGTTATTACACTCATACTCGCCGTAATAATTTTGGCGCAAAAGGCGTTGGATTTTCAACGACAACTGCAGTTGTACAAGCAAGTATTCTAGTGCTTGTCATTGATTATATTTTAACGTCTGTCTTATTATAGGAAAGCTATGAATATTCCACTTATTCAATTTTGTAATGTCAGTAAAGCATTTGATGGCACTCAGGTATTAAATAATATCAACCTCAGTGTTTTTAAAGGCGAGATAACGACGATCATCGGTAAAAGTGGCGAAGGGAAAAGTGTTTTACTCAAGCATATTATCGGCTTATTAACTCCTGACTCTGGCTCTATTCTATTCAATGGCAAGAGTTTATCCGAGCATGCAAAAACAGAAAAACAGAATTTAAAGAAGAAATTCAGTTACATGTTTCAAGATTCCGCACTGTTTGACTCAATGACTGTATATGAAAATATTGCTCTACCCTTACAAGAAGCAAGTAAATTAAATAAAATAGAAATACAACAGCGTGTTGAAAAACGTATGACACAGCTAGATATCTTAGGTACAGAACAGCAATACCCAGGACAACTATCTGGAGGTATGCGAAAAAGAGTCGCTCTAGCACGCGCACTCGTCACAGAACCTGAAATTATCTTATTTGATGAACCGACTACAGGGTTAGATCCAATACGTAAGAAAGCAGTACATAAAATGATTGCAGACTATCAACGTAAACTCGGATTTACCGGTATCATTGTAAGCCACGAGATTCCTGAGATATTTACGATTTCTCAACGCATTGCACTGCTTAATGAAGGTGACATTATTTTTCAAGGTACTCCTGAACAACTAAACAATGATGAAAACCCTGTTATTGCAGAATTTGTCCATGGCCACGAGTCATAATGACTCAAGATCGATCAACCTATTTAATTGGAACTGTTATGAAAAAATCATCCATCGAAACCTCTGTTGGTATATTTGTACTGATAGGTATACTCTGCGTCGGCTACCTGACTATTAAACTCGGTAAAATGGAGCTGCTAGGTGATAACTACTATAGTGTTTACGCAGACTTTAATTCTGCAACGGGCCTGAAAGGTGGTGCTAATATCGAAATGGCGGGCGTGAGAATAGGTCAAGTTGAAGATATTATATTACTACCAAATATTAAAATAGCACGTGTAAAACTAAAAATTGAAAAACGCATAAATCTCTCGGTCGATGTCATGGCATCGGTAAAAACAGCTGGATTACTCGGTGACAGATACCTATCCCTTACCCCTGGTGGTAGTGATGAGCAACTACAAGAAGGTGATAGCATCGAAGAAACAGAATCTGCACTCGATATTGAAGACCTTATTAGTAAATACATATTTAGTGGCGACAGTAAATAATTATATAAAAGATGAGTAACAGTATGTCAAATAACTTCATTATGAGAAATCACATGAAAAGAATAATCGTTTTATCTATTTCAACATTGCTACTATTTACAACGACAGTGCGCGCACACGTTGATGAAAATATCAGCCAAGCAACCGCATTAATTGATGGCGCAATGCAAAAATCATTAACGATTATTAATGACCCAAGTCTCACAACTGAAGTTAAACGTAAAAGATTATGGCCAATTGTGACGACTTATTTTGACTTTACGTTAATTTCAGAGTTAACGTTAGGTAAATTTGCAGCTGATTCGACGCGCCCTCTTGGTGATTACAGCGATCGTCGTTTTACAGATAGCCAACAAGAACAATTTACTGACGCCTTTACTATCCATCTTGGTAACTTATACTTAGACAGACTTAATGATGCAAGTAAGTTTACTGTATCACTGACTAGCTCCTCTGCAATGAGGCCAATAAATACGATGCAACGCGCTCGTGTAAACAGCTTAATTAATAATAAAACAGCGATCGATTACTCACTACGCTTAAAAAATAATGAATGGCGTATCTATGATATTAAAGTGGAAGGCAGAAGTTTAATCAATTCATTTCGTAAGGAATATTCTGCACTATTACTGAAAAAGACACCCGATGAATTATTGACATTACTTAATGAAAAAAACCTAGCCCATACGGAAAATAATGCAGAATAATAAGTTTTCCCGTTCATTGACAGTGCCGTTATTACTGCTTATCTTAGTGGTGGGCGGTTGTGCAACCCCGAAAAACAATAAAGAAAGCGCTGAAATCCCCCTCGGATTACAACAAGGTCAGCCTATACCGACTTCCGTAAGTTCAACACCTGATTATATTGAAGATGATGGGCTTTTTACAGAAGAAGATGATGATCTATTTTATGACGATAGTCCCACTGAGATAGATAATAGCGACAAGATTTCAGACCCCTTCTATTACTTTAATATGGCGATGTTCCATGTTAATGATAAGCTTTTTTTTTGGGTACTGCGTCCGACAGCAATAGGTTATAAGGCGATTACCCCACAGTTTTTTCGTGTCGGAGTTGCCAACTTTTTTCACAATATAGCCATGCCGATTCGATTTACCAGTAGTCTATTCCAAGGTGATATAAAATCGACAGGGACTGAACTAGGACGCTTCGTCGTAAACTCGACGGTTGGCCTTTTAGGGGTGATGGATCCAGCAGCACATTACTTGGATTGGCAACCAAATAATCAAGATATGGGATTAACCTTAGGTAAATATGGCATAGGTAATGGCCCCTATATTGTGTGGCCAGTATTTGGCCCCTCGACTCTAAGAGACAGTGTTGGACGTGGTGCGGATTACTTCCTTAGTCCACTCACCTATTTACAACCCGACAAGCTGTCTATTACTGTTCAAGCTGTCGATAAGGTAAATGCAACATATTTTAGCCTTGGTGATTATGAAGCCTTTAAGCAAGCTTACATAGACCCTTATGCACGAATGAAAGAGTTTTACCTCGAATATCGTGCAGACAAAGTCGCTGAAGAATAAGGTTCCTTACAGATACAAGAGCGAGGTAATCATCCTCGTTTTTGTATCTTACGCTTTAATTATTTAGCTAATCGCTTTAACCATTTAGCTTTGGCTATCTTACGCATATCAACATTAGTATCACTTTCGTCGACAATTTCTCGCCCAAGAATGGTTTCTAAAATGTCTTCCATCGTCACAATACCTAACCAAGTACCTAACTCATCATGAATACTGGCGAGGTGGTTCCGTGAACGCAACATATCATTAAATACATGCTCCGCATTTTGTGTCGGTAAATAGACTTCTAAGGGCTTTGCAAGCGCCAATAATTTAGTCTCCCCCTCATGATGTAAAATATCTGATTTATGCACGTAACCAAAAAACTCATCATTACTCAATAACGGTAACCGACTAAAAGGAATGGTTGTCATTAATGCTTCAAAATCATTAATATTCATATTTGCATCAACATAAGAAACGACACCACGCGGCGTCATGATATCTTTCACTTTAATATTATGTAAATCCAAGATATTACGAATAACACGACTTTCATCTTCATCGATATCATTGGTGTCTTTTGCTACATGCGCCATAGCTATAATTTCCTCGCGCATATCGATATTATGACTATAGCCTTGACCAATACGACGTGTAATTTGCTCTGACATAAAAATAAACGGTTTTAAGCATACAATCATCACGTTTAAAATAGTGACACTTGATGGAGCAAGCTGACGCCAATAAGTAGCACCAATTGTTTTAGGTATAATCTCCGAAAGAACAAGAATTAATACCGTCATGATCGCAGAAGCGATACCTAAATACGCACTACCATACATAGCCGTAACTTGCGCACCGACACCTGCAGCACCCGCAGTATGGGCGACGGTATTAAGTGTTAAAATAGCAGCCAAAGGGCGGTCAAGGTTATCTTTTAATTTACCTAATTTTTCTGCAAGTATCGGAGTTTCACATTGCATTTTAGCGATATAGCTTGGTGTCATACTCAGCAATGTTGCTTCTAATATTGAACAGACAAACGAAATCACAATCGAAATTGCAGCGTAAACAATTAACAGTGTCATTTTTACCTTCGATAATAATATTTATGAAAACAATAATTATCATAACCATACTTACTTAGCAAAACAATGCTACGTAATATAGCGTAAAGTTTTGTATATTAATAACTTACACTACTCTACATATCTGTGGCACCCCCTAATTATCATTAATAAATTTGATATTTTTTAAAAATCGCAACTTTAAAAGTTTAATTTTCGCTAATAAATCATTCACTTCTTGTCGCCCTATATCTGCCCCTCGTGCATTTTTAATCGCCATATTATTATAATCTAGTTCATCATCATGCAAACAGTGTTCACTGATTAGTTGCCACAGATATTTGACCTTGTTAAATTTGTTATCTAAATTTTCTACATCAATATTGAGCTGGTCTAATTCTTCTACTGCGAGTTTGGCAATCAAATAAGTATATTTTTCATCATCTTCATTAGTCCAATTATTTTTATCCAGCAATATGTTATAGCGATCAATATGATAGTTAAGTAGGTCGATATTATGTGTATAAGATTGATAAGCATCCCGCCAATTCCGACCACTGCAATAACTAGCCTGAACAGAAAAAGTAAATAAAAATAAGATAATTAAGAAAGCATACTTCATAATCAACTCCACGATAATTTGTCACAAGAAAACTCAACCCGATTAAAAGTGCAGACAAAGTGTACTGTTTGCCACATTTATTCTTTTCCCTGATATAATTAACCTATGTTATGAAATATTCCGTAATTCCTTAAAGGGTAAAGATGAAAAAAACGTTTGTATTAAACCACCCAAAAATTGTTCCAGCTCGCCAAGTTGAATCTATCAAAAGCGAAATCAGAAAATACATTAAAAGAGAACGTAATAAGGTTCTACCTAAAGGTGTAGATTACTGGGACTTTGATTGTAAGTATGGTGTAACAGAACAAGAAGCGCAGGTTATTCACCTTTCTGAAATCAATAAATCAATTGATAGCGGTGACCTAAGCAAAGATGCATCTTTCTATGTTGAAGTGTTGGTAAAAGATGGCATTCGCGTGATTAGTGAAGATGACGAAGATTTAGATTACGGCGAAGAATAATATCTAGGGCATTATGGCCTGAATTCATATCCCCAAAATACGTGTCATACTACTTGGGGGTATGCCTTTCAATTAAAATCTCCCTCTATAAATGTCCATTCGATATAACACACTCATTACTACTGTTTGCAGCCGTTACCTGATAACATGGCCGCTCTATGCCATGCAGGTAACTGCGAACAGATTGAAATAATATAAATGAAGCTACATAAACTTGATGCAGTAGACTGGTTAAAAACGCTTCCTAGTGAAAGTATTGATTTAGTCATCACAGATCCTCCTTATGAATCCTTAGAAAAACACCGAAAAATTGGTACAACGACGCGTTTAAAAAATAGCGCCAGTTCGAGTAACCAATGGTTTAGGATTTTCCCGAATAGTGATTTTCCTGCATTAATTGAACAGATTTATCGCGTGTTGAAAAAAAACAGTCATTTTTATTTATTTTGCGATCAAGAAACAATGTTTGTGATTAAACCGATCGCTGAAGACTTCGGGTTTAAATTTTGGAAACCAATTGTCTGGGATAAATGTGCTATTGGCATGGGTTACCATTATCGTGCACGTTATGAATTCATTTTGTTTTTCGAAAAAGGTAAACGTAAATTACATGATTTAGGCATGCCTGATGTATTGCAAGAAAAACGGGTTTGGCGTGGCTACCCAACCGAAAAACCAGTGCCACTGATTGAAAAACTCATAACGCAAAGTTCAAGCGTTGACGACCTCATTATTGATCCCTTCTTCGGTTCAGGCGCGACCTTGATTGCAGCAGCTAATCTTGGTCGGCAATCTGAAGGTGCAGATATTGCAGCTTCAGCTCATGAGTTTGTTAATAACCGTATTAAATCGGTAGAAAAGGCATAAGAATGACGATTGAAATAACAAACCTACCAACGACCGAAATCACCTGCTCTAACTGTGAAGCCTGTTGCTGCCGCTTAGAAGTTATGATCTTAACCGATACTGGCGTGCCAAAACGCTACATTGCAACAGATGAATGGGGTAGTGAAGTGATGGCACAGAGTTATGATGGTTGGTGTGCCGCACTCGATAGAGACACATTGATGTGTAGTATCTATGAAAACAGGCCTTGGGTATGTCGTATATTCGAAATGGCTTCATATGAATGTATTGCCGAACGTGAAGAGCACATGTAAGCCGCACTTTTTCAGATACGAGCCTATTCAATCTTAATCTAGATTCTTAGATTGATTAGGTCTCCTTCCTACTCAATATTTTATGTAGAACCTGCGTAAAGTACAGATATTAAATAGTCCAAGTGACAATTTAATTAAGTATTTAATTTTAAATACTTAATTATAGATAGTAATTACTAAAAACTGGTCTGACATCACTCCTATTTGTTCCGTTCTTTTAACCCATCCACAAGATGACCCTTTTTTTATTTATATCACTATCTATATTTTTCAATTTGGCCGATTATAATTAGACAAGTTGTCATGAAATATAAATTTCTTCATCTGTCATAGAGTTACGTATTTTTTACAGGGATAAGTGAGTATCGCTAATAAAATACGTTGGGGGTTAAAAAATGGAATTATTTAACGAATCAAACGCATTAGATCTTTACATGCAACAAGTAAATAAAAACAGCACTTTACTTACCAAGGAAGAAGAATACGATACCGCTATTTCCGTCCATGAAGGAGATAAAAAAGCACGTCAACGTATGATTCAATCTAATTTGCGATTAGTAATCAATATTGCAAAACGTTATCAGCATACGTCATTGTCACTTGTTGACATCATTCAAGAAGGTAATACCGGATTAATCCACGCCGTCGAAAAGTTTGATGCAACAAAAGGATTTCGCTTTTCAACTTATGCAGTATGGTGGATCAAGAACAACATTGAACGTTTCATCATGAATCAATCACGTACAATCCGCGTACCTATTCATATAGGTAAATCTTACAAACGCATTTTAAAAAATGCCCGTGAAGAGTCACTTGATCTGAAATGTAATCAGGATCTACGAAAAATTGCAGTAAATCTCGAAATCGAGTTTGAAGACGTTGTTGGTGTTCTAGCTTATTATTTTACAGAAGCAAGCTTAGATAAAACCATTGAAACCCAAAATGATTCAAGTACTGCACTCGTTGACCTGATTGAAGATAGCTCTATTTGTAAACCCAATGATGAAATAGAAAATACCGATACATCTAGTTACTTAATTGAAGTCTTAAGCCATTTATGTGATCGTGATAGAGAAATTATAGAACTAAGATTTGGCCTTGGTAGAGAAGAACCACAAACACTACACGCCATTGGTGAGCGCCTATTTATGTCTCGAGAACGAGTACGCCAGATTATTACCGCAAGTTTACAAAAAATAAAACCTGAGTTGTTAGTAAATAACGTCAATCAGCAAGATTATCTAAACTAATCAATAGTTCCTAAACTAGTTAAGAGTACAATATAAAGACAGCCTTGGTCAGGGCTGTTTTTTTGCTAATAACAGAGTGGTTATTAGAATCACACTTTATGGTGCACTGATCTTGATACGAAATACCTTACCATCTAAGCCATTATGACGATGGACATTAACACGTACATAATCATTATTATAACTGTCCTCATAACTATCTACATAATAAGTACCTAAAATATCTTGTAATACAGTAATCTGGGGTAATCATCACCCATATCACTATTCAGAACATCATAAACGGTGAACGGTATTCCCGCACTCACACCAATTAATAACTAAATCCTATCAATAAGAAATATTCAATCGATTTTATAAATGTTAATACATACGTTAAATTTAACTCTGACCTTTTTTAGGAGTTTAATATGAACCACATAGCCAAAAATACCTTAACTAATATTGCCAGTTGCAACGCCAGCATGCCGATTAAAGATGCGGCACTAGTGGTTGAAGGCGGTGGTCAACGCGGTATTTTCACAGCCGGAGTATTAGACAGCTGGTTAGCGCAAGATTTTAACCCGTTCGCATTATTGATTGGTACTTCTGCAGGCGCTCAAAATTTATCAAGCTACATGACCAGACAATCTGGGCATGCTAAACGCTCAATCATGCAACTATCCAAGCATCCTGAATTTTTTAATATGAAACGAACGCTGATGGGACGTAATACGGTTAACCTAGATTGGTATTTTGACAAGGTTAATGATGCGGATCATCAACTCAATATGGATTGCGCACAAGCACAACTAAAAAACCGTCAACTGCTCTTTTCTGCAACCAACATCAGTGGGTTCAGTCCTACTCTTTTTGAGCCCACCGCTGACAATTGGCTCACCATGTTAAAAGCATCGAGTGCATTACCCTATTTATATAAAAAAGGCGTCGCAATTGGCGATGAACATTACGTTGATGGAGGGGTATCAATGCCCATTCCCATTCAAGAAGCGTATCATCGAGGCGCTAAAAAAATCATTGTTATCCGCACCGTACCAGCACACCATAATACGCGCTCACCGTGGGCACATAAACTTAAATCTTGGGTATGCAGTTCACAACGCTGTCCGAAAGTACTGGATATTATTACCGGTCATGAGAATTCATATAGTGAAGCAATCGACTTTATACATAATCCACCAGATGATGCAAAAATCATCGAGATTGCTCCACCTGAAGCCTTAGAAAGTCGGATGTTAGGGAGCAGCGATCAAGCACTGGCAGCCGATTATCAAATGGGCTATGAAATGGGTTCTCAATTTTTAGCAAGTCATCATGTTGCCTTGTTTAAGTAGCATTAATGACCATAACGGTAAACATCCAAATCACGGCTATCAATATCTGGCGCAACCCCACTGACTACATCTGCAAGATAACGAGCCGAACCACATGCCATGGTCCAGCCCAATGTGCCATGACCACAATTAGTAAATAGATTGGCCACGGGTGTCTTGCCAATAATAGGTGTGCCATCGGGTGTCATTGGTCGTAAGCCAGTCCAGAACTCAGCTTTGCTCATGTCGCCGGCATTGGGAAATAAATCCTTGATAACCATCGCGATGGTCTCTTTTCGAGAAGCCGTCAAATCTAAATTATAACCGGCTAACTCTGCCGTACCAGCAACTCTAATTCGTTGGTCAAAGCGCGTTATCGCTACTTTATAGGTTTCATCCATGACTGTTGATACTGGTGCTTGCGCACTATCAACAACAGGTACAGTCAACGAATAGCCTTTTACCGGATAAATAGGCAGCGCTAACCTGAAAGGTGACAACGTTGATGATAATAATGTTGATGAATAACAGCCCAGCGCTACAACATAGGCATCCGCTGTTAATTCCCCGACACTGGTATCAACCGAACTAATTTTACCGTCATTGTGATTGAGCTTATTGACGGTTACCCCAAATTTAAATTTAACACCCGCCGCTTGTGCTAATGCAGTAAGTTGCTGACAGAACAGATAACAATCACCAGTTTCATCATCGGGTAAACGTAATCCGCCCACAATTTTATCTTTAACGCCAGCTAATCCAGGTTCGACCGCAATACAGCCTGCAACATCTAACGCTTCATATGAAGTCCCGCTATCCGCCAATATTTTAATGTCTTTCGCTATACCTGATAACTGGGATTCATGACGAAATACCTGCAGGGTACCCTTTTGCCGACCTTCATAGTGAATATCTTGCTGCTGACGTAACTCAATCAAACAGTCCCGACTGTAATTAGCAATACGTAGCATTCGCGCTTTATTTATTTCATAGCTCTGCTGATTACAGTTAGCTAACATTTTTGCTGCCCATAAATACAAATCAGGTGATAGTCCTGGTTTTATTTTTAATGGAGCATGTTTTTACGCCAACCATTTGATGGCTTTCACCGGAATACCAGGTGCAGCCCAAGGCGAAGAATAACCGTAAGAAATCTGCCCAGCATTAGCAAAACTAGTCTCCTCAGCCCCCCTTGCCTGACGTTCAATGACGGTCACCTCATGGCCAGCTTCTGCCAGATACCACGCCGACGTTAATCCAATAACTCCACAACCTAATACCATCACTTTCATTTTATACCGACCATCACCAATAAATAATACGGCTAGCATAAGGAGGTTACATTTACTTAACAATCCATAAGTATTAACATCAGCCTTTAGATAAACTAAACGCAAAATCTAGATTGGAGCCATTGATGATAAAAATTAACAATAATCTATTATCCGGTTTAGCGACATTTACGGCGACGGCCAGTTGCAATAGTTTTACTCAAGCCGCTGAAAAGCTTCATATCACTACTGGTGCCATTAGCCAGCAAATAAAACAGTTGGAACAAAACCTTAAATTGACCCTATTTGAACGCCATTCTCGTGGTATTCGTTTAACTTCAGCGGGATATCAATTACATCAAGTAGTCGAACAAAGTTTAACGAATATTAGAGATGTCATTAGCCAGTTACAACAAGTTAATCGCCATGCAGGTGAGGTGCATCTTAAACTCACCCCCTCTTTTGCATATAAATGGTTAGTCCCCCGCTTACAAGATTTCTATCAACAATACCCCGATATCAAGATCCATACCTTTGCCGAAGGAGCACTAGTGGATCATACCGATACTAATTTTGATCTGGCAATCGATTATGGCCAAAGCCCCTATCAATCGAGTGATAAAAAGATTAACGCTGAATTGTTATTGGCAGAGCAGTTATTGCCTGTAATGAGCCCGCAATATATGGCAAAGTTTGACTGGGATATGACCAATAATAATAACCAAATTAACAATAGTGGCAGCTGTAATTTCTGGAAAACGATTACGCTCTTACATGATGCAATGCCTTGGCAGCATGCTGATAAAAACGCTGAATGGCAATTTTGGTTACAGCAAATATCTCTCGAAACGCCAAAAACAAAACAAGCAAACACAGGAAAGAATGTGCTCAGTAAGCATGGGCATTATTTTAATCGTACGGATATGGCAATTGCAGCCGCGGCCGCAGGATTAGGTGTTGCATTAGCCCGCTGTGCACTACTTGATAATGATTTATCCACAACGGGTCTAGGCAAAGCAGGTTTAGCCTCGCCTTTTAGTCCTATCGATGCACAAGCTGGATATTACTTGATCCAACATCATCACTCGCCCGCCCGCCCG
>NZ_FPLG01000044.1:0-2219 GCF_900120065.1 Moritella viscosa | reverse complement strand
ATTCGAACCTTTTTATACCACCAAGGCAAAAGGAACAGGGCTCGGACTGGCGATTGTACAAAAAATCATTGAAAGCCATAAAGGTTGTGTACGTTTAAAACCAATGAATCCGGTTGGTACTTTAGCGCAGATTCAATTGCCTTTATCGAGCAATATCTGTGAGCCTATTTCACCGAATAAGGACGTAACTAACGAATATGTGTAAATTACTTATCGTCGACGATGACAAGGGTATCCGTCGTACGCTTGAATTACATTTTCAAACGCAACAACATAAAGTTAAAACAGCAAACAGCGTTAATGATGGCCTTGCTATCGCACAATTTTTTGTTCCAAATATCATTATTCTTGATATTCGGATGGAAGGAAAGTCGGGTTTAGAAGGTATCAGTGAATTCAAGCAGCTCTGCCCGAGTGCGCGGATTATTATGATCACCGCCTTTCATGATATGCAAAGTACCATTGAGGCGATGCAAAATGGCGCGGATGAATATATTCATAAACCGTTAGACCTTGATGAAATTGATGCAGCGGTTGGATCCGCCTTACAATATCAAAATATCAGTACACTTGATGCAATCTCGATTCCAGACAGCAGCGGTAATTCTATTGTTGGTTGTTCTAAAGCCATGAAAGAGATATTTAAGAACATTGGTCGAGTGGCGATGACAAATGCAGCCATTATGATCACGGGTGAGTCTGGTACAGGTAAAGAAATGGTCGCCAAAGCTATCCATAATGCAGGCAACAAAACCACCCAACCTTTCGTCGCAATTAACTGCGCAGCCTTAGTCGAAACCTTGCTTGAGTCTGAAATGTTCGGCCACAAAAAAGGCGCTTTCACGGGTGCTGTTAGCGACCAGATGGGTAAGTTTGAACTGGCACAAGATGGCACATTGTTTTTAGACGAAGTGGGCGAATTAGCAGGGTCTATCCAAGCTAAATTACTGCGTGTACTACAAGAAAAGGTGTTCACGCCTGTCGGTGGAAAAAAATCACAAACCACCAATGCCCGGATAATCTGTGCGACGAATATCGACTTCCAGCAAGCCATTAAAGATAAAACTTTTCGTGAAGATCTGTTTTATCGCTTACAAGTGGTGCGTATTCACATTCCGCCACTGCGAGAACGTAAAGAAGATTTACCTTTGCTTATCCCTGCCCTATTGGCTCGTATTAACCGTGATTTGGATACCCAGATTAATCAGGTCGCCCGCGATGCGATGGAAGCGCTTTGTGGCTACGACTGGCCGGGCAATGTCAGACAGCTTGAGAACTTGCTAACAAAGGCCGTGGCATTATGTTCTGGGAAAATATTAACCTTAGATCTATTTGAAGAGATTAAGCAGCAAGCTATACCAAGCGATGCAGACGCGAATACTGACTCAGCAGACCTATCACCACAAAATACATATGAATTAAGCCTGCAAGATATTGAGTTAAAATATACGATTGATGTACTTAAACGCGTGGCAGGTCATAAGGGGAAAGCCTGTGATATTTTGAAAATAAGCCGCCCTCGATTACAACGTATTCTTGAGCGTATTGATGCTCAAAGTTGATAACGAATAAACGACCAAACAATAAAAAAGGATTAACCCCACGTCGGTGATTAATCCTTTTAGCTAATCGTTAACTTAAATAGCAGTTACATTGGTGGCGCAAGGTCCTTTTTGCCCGCTGCCCACTTCGAATTCAACTTTCTGGCCATCTTCTAATGTGGCATAACCAGATGTTTGAATTTCGGAATGATGTACAAACAGGTCATTACCGCCTTCGTCAGGGGTGATAAATCCAAAACCTTTGTCAGCATTAAACCACTTAACTGTACCTCGACTCATAACGTATATTTCCTCAGCAGACTTTATGTCTGAATTAAGCTTAGTTGAGGCGGACTTTTTGTCCAGTTTAGTTATTGGAAGAAGTTGATGCGACAATCACAGTGGATAAATTGAACTCATTTTGTAATCACGATATGGATCCGTTTGCGTGCTAAACTTATGATGCAACAATAAGACCGACGACGCTTGGGTTAACCTACCCTCCTTGCCAATGGCTAATTGATTATTCGATCTACTATGCTCAAACTCATTAACTGTGTGCGTTGATATTGAACAGTTTAAAAGTTTTTGATTGAGTTGATATACGTAAACTATTAAAGTGACGACGCTTTATCACTCAGCTAGTAAAGGAATCCACAAATGGAAAAGAGCATTTTT
>NZ_FPLG01000098.1:0-562 GCF_900120065.1 Moritella viscosa | reverse complement strand
CAGTGGGATGCATTATAGGGATTTAGATCACATTAGCAATCCATTTTATGCACTTATATTGATTTAATATTTAATGCAGGAAAAACCAGCAATAAGACGCATATTAATGATCACGATTCATACGAACGACTACTATTGCAGCACTCAATGAGCAACAGCCTCACCAATACAAATTCGTCTCATTGAAAAAGAGTGCCAACCAAGGCTATTAATCTAGTTCTGTTCCGGGAATTGCGCCACTTTATAACCAAAATAAATCGGCTTTGAGCATCAAATAAATTTATTACTGATTATATTCCGCGAATATAAGACCCAGCATTCATTTAAGCTAAAAATGACGGTATGTTTTCACAAGCGAACCAGCAACGAAAAGACGCTCGCTTTAACTAATCAAACGTCAGATACACAAAAACCAGCCAACGGCTGGTTTTTTGTTCCCTGCGCTACGTGATCGCGACGCGCTCTGCAGCTTAAACTCGTGATCTGTAATGTAAACTCGCAGTTATCACGCCACGGCCGTAAATTACAGACACAAAAAAGCGGATATCATTACTGATATCGG
>NZ_FPLG01000100.1:0-36426 GCF_900120065.1 Moritella viscosa | reverse complement strand
ACTTCAACAACAAACCGAAGTTTGTTGTTTATAAAACCAAATCTTTCGATTTAATTTAATGTTCACAATTACATTGATATAATTTTTGGTCATTATATCTCTGCAAGTGCTCACACAGATTGCTTGAATAAATTGTTAAAGAGCATTGACATCAACGCTTTGCGTCTTAGTCAGGCTGCGTATTCTACGCAAACCAATTTCGAAGTCAAGCACATATTTGCACTTTATTTCAGGACGTTTAAAAAGTAACTTTCGATACTTATTAACACCTTTACTTAGCGGCTGTTGCCGTGTCAGTGAGGTCGCATTATAGAGAGATAGCGGATGATGACAAGCCTTTTCACATAAAAAACGCAAGATAATATTAATAACAACTTACTACCAAGTTATACACAGAGTAACCATTTATATTTGAATGAATGCAATATTTTTGTTTGTATTTCATACATTTTTTGACAAAATAAGACACAGCTATGATTTTTTGTAGCTTTTTATTGATACATTGAGACTGATTGTCGCTCTTCTAGATATTAGTTACTATTAGGGACAAGAGTAACAATTAATAAATTATTCTTTAATATTAATCACTTATGTGTTTTCAGGGGTTCTTTAAAACGATGGGCTTTTCAACTTTATCCAATGCAACTCGAGCATCCGTTATTTCGGTGGCGATTGCTGCAATTGGTTTTGCAGCGCTTTCCTTTATAGGAAATACAATACCAGCGCCTATTGCATTTGCTATTGGTGCAATTATTACCGGTATTACAATTAAATTCTCAACACCTTCATCTTCAAGCAGCGCAGCTGTAGAAACAACGACATTATATGTAGGGAACTTACCTTACCGAGCAAATGAAACATCAGTACGTACATTGTTTGCAGAACATGGTCAGGTATTATCAGTTCGCTTAATGAAAGATAAACATACAGGTAAACGTCGTGGTTTTGGCTTTGTTGAAATGCCGGAGGCTGACGCGAAAGAAGCAATTCAATCGCTTAACGATGCTGAATATCAACAACGGACATTAAAAGTACGTGAAGCAAATGAACGCACGGTTCATTCTGCAGAGTAATTTGTTTCATTAAATTATACGTCTATATATAAAGGCTGGCTTAACCCTATTTCATTAAATAGGCAAGTCAGCTTTTTTTGTGCCTGTATTTTGGTACAAAATGCTTTTCCACAATCATTGTCACCACCAAAAAGCACACTACCGCCGAGGATATGTTTAACGCGTGACGCGATAGCCATCCCTGAATCGATAAATTGAATATGTTCACCAACAATCAACCCTAACTCCTCAGCTAACAGCGGGAAGTGGGTACAGCCCAATACAACAATATCAGGGCTATTAATAGCCACTGTCCATTTTGATACAACCTTTTTTATTTCATCTAAATCGACAGGTTCACCATATAACTTGTTTTCAGCTTGTAATACAAGACTTGTTGTTCCAATCATGTCGATCTCACAATCTTGAGCATGTTCATTCACAAGTAATTGCGTATAGGCTCGAGAAACTGTGCCAGGCGTAGCCAACAAACCTATTTTTTTCTTTCTACTTTGTAATGCAGCAGGCTTTATTGCAGGTACAACACCAACAAAAGGAATAGGAAAGCGTTTGCGTAAAGCAGGTAGTACCAATGTGCTCGCAGAGTTACATGCGATAACCACAAGATCTGGGTTATATTCTTCATACATGTGACCGATTAACTGACAAACTCGTTCAATAAGAAACTCAGGTTCAAGTTCACCATAAGGGAAATATTTATTATCAAACAAATAAAGGTAATCAGCGTTTGGTAATTGCTCTTTGATTGCTTGATATATAGATATACCACCTACACCAGAATCAAAAATCAATATTTTACTCATGTACAAACCATTGGATTATTGTAAAAGACATATAATAGTCAAGGGCAGGATAAATTGGAATAGATGAACATAAAAGAAGCCAGCATATCGCTGGCTTCTCAATCATTACTTTAATGTGTAATTACAAATTAAAACTCATAAGTAGCATTAATATAGTAACCGCGCTCTGGTGCAGGGTAGCCAGCCGCCGTTTCGTATTCTTTATCGAATAGATTTTCAACTTTAGCTGCTAACTTTAATTCAGGTATTACGTAATAGACAGCTGATAAATTCCACAGGCTGTATCCAGATAAGATAATATCATCGTATCCTGAATTATCTCGCTTCCCTTGGTATAGATATTGTAGAGCCCAATCAACATTTCCCGTTGTTATCGTCCCCTGCCACTTAGCTTTATATTTAGCACGACGTGATAATTCATTACCATTTGCATCTTTAGTGTCTAAATATTCTAAAGACGCCTGATTTCGTATCGTAAATAAATCAAAAGACGCTTCCAACTCAGCTCCCTTCATGATGCTATGTCCATCAAGATTAGCAAACTTCCAAGTAGCTGGATCACTATCAATAAGGTCTTTAACATCTCTGTAGTAAGCATTCACAGACCAAGTAACTAATTCCAAATTAGATTCTAAGCCTACATCATATGAAATAGACTCTTCAGGTTTTAATTCAGAGTTCCCATAATTAACATCGAATGATTGATATAAAGACGGCGCTTTAAAAGATGTACCACTACTTGCAATTATTTTCCATTTTGGATTTAATTGCCATCCAGCTGCCAGTCCCCACGTAGTGTGAGAACCAAACTGTGAATTATCGTCAATACGCGCCGAACCTTCGAGTGTAATAACCGAGATATTTTTCGACATTGTAGTAAACAACGCTTTATTCGATTTTTCTTGTTTTCCTAAGCCTGGTTTTTGATAACTTTCATCTTTCCAATCAAGACCTAATGCTGCAGTATACGTATCAGAAAATTTATATTGATTTAACCAATTTGCAGTTTTTTGCTCTCGAACTGCAGGTGATGTCGAATATCGCTTATTAGCTGCTGAAACTAAATAATCATACTTATCTTCAAATGTCGTTGTTAACTTTAGCGCAGAATAAACAGTTTCATCGCTATAAGTGACACCACCATCAAAAGCTATATTTTCAATCCAAGCTTCTTTATTTGTACCAAAAGAGTAATAACCAACGATGTTTTGATAATACCTTGGCTGAATGAAAAAACTTAAAGAATCGGAGAACTGATGCTTTAGCATTGCTGCATAGTTTTGACTTTCAAAACCATGCTTGTCACCTTTGTTCGCTGGTGATGGATGCACGTTATAACCATCTGTAGTTTCATAAGCAGCTGTCACTTTCAGCTTTGTTTTATCAGTCAAATTCAACTGACTATATAAACTCGATTTATAACTCGCATCAGAACCAAATCCAACACTTAACGTTGTAATCGGTTCTGCAGATGATTGTGTGATAATATTAATCACACCTGCAATTGCTTCAGAGCCATAAACAGCTGCACGAGGTCCCCGTATAAACTCAATACGTTCAATTGAACTCATTGGTATTTGATTAAAATCGGGACTACCTGTATTAGCAGTCAACATTGCAACACCGTCGATTAAGATCAGCGCTTGATTTGAATTCGCACCACGAATGAAAATACTTGCAACTTGACCACTACCACCATTAACAGCAACATCAACACCTGGTAGCATACGGAAAACATCAGTAAGTGATCGTGCTTGGGTTAATTCAATATCATCACGTGTAATAATGCTGACTGGTGCAAGCACATCAGAAACGGCTTGTTCAACACGGTTGGCAGTAACGACCGTTACTTCTTTATTATTTGTAGCAGATGGATCTTGGGCAAGAACAGCAAACGGCAGTAATGCAGTTGCTAAAAGTTTTTTAGACATTGTAAATTTTTCCTATTTACGCGTAGAAAAATGGGCCGAATCATTCAGCAAAATTGAGTTTTTATTATTTTATTAATTACTCAGGTTCCATATTGGAGACCGGCCTTAAGTGCTAAGCACTCTTACCGTTGCGCGACAGGTTCAGATTCTCACTGAATTCCTCCAATAAATAATGTCACCAGCAAATAGATAAAGCTCTATGCTTGATAAGCAGCGCGATTATAGAGTCATGCTAAATAAATGTATATTCATAATTCTATAATTAACATTTTAAGATTAGTATTCACTGGAATGTAAAATGTACTGGACAAACAATATTTGGGTCTTACAATCCCTACTCTTTTGTTTAGTATAAACCACGGTGAGTCCATATGATCGAAATGCATCCCGATAACTACCAATCACAGCTTGATGATAAAGTAACTCGTCAACGTGAAACATTTAAAAAATTCTCACCACCTGAATTAGAAGTGTTTGACTCTCCGGCAGAGAACTATCGTTTACGTGCTGAATTTCGTGTTTGGCATGATGGCGACGATCTTGACTACATTATGTTTGATAAAGAAACTAAGCAAAAAATAAAAATCGATTATTTCCTACCTGGTAGTAAATTGATTAACGAGATCATGCCTGCACTGCTCGCTGAACTAAAAAAATCAAACTTATTACGTTTCAAACTTTTCCAAGTTGATTTTTTATCTACGCTAAGCGGTGAATTGCTAATAAGCTTACTTTACCATCGCCAATTAACTGATGAATGGGTCACTGAAGCAAAAGCATTAAAAGAAAAACTAAGCGAACGCTTCAATATCAACATTATTGGTCGTGCTAAAAAACAAAAAGTCGTATTAGATCGTGGGTTCGTGGTTGAAGAACTTAACGTGGCAGGTAAAAAATTAAAATACAAGCAAGTTGAAAATAGCTTCACGCAGCCAAACGGTATCGTCAATCAGAAAATGCTAGAATGGGCATTAGACGTAACTAAAGATTGTAGTGGTGATTTACTTGAGCTTTATTGTGGTAATGGTAACTTCTCTATCGCATTAGCACCAAACTTTGAAAAAGTATTAGCGACAGAAATATCTAAATCATCAGTACAGTCTGCACAATACAATATCGCCGAAAACGGATTAGACAATTTAACTATCTTACGTTTATCTGCGGAAGAATTTACAATTGCGATTAATGGTGAACGAGAGTTTAACCGCCTTAAAGATGCAAAAGTTGATTTAACAACATTTAATTGCAACACGATTTTTGTCGATCCACCACGTGCAGGTTTGGATGCTGACACCGTTAAAATGGTGCAAGAATACGATAATATCGTTTATATCTCTTGTAGCCCAGAAACATTGAGTGACAACCTCGAAGCATTTAGCCAAACACACAACATAGACCGCTTTGCATTGTTCGATCAATTTCCGTATACACACCATATTGAATCCGGTGTGTACTTAACGAAAAAGAGTTAACTCTAAATTAATTTAAATAAAAGCTCGTTAACAACATTGTTGCTAACGAGTTTTTTTATAAGTTCGATATTATGCCTGTTTTTTAGATCTAAACACACCGATGGTTTTTGCTACCCAAGCAGATAAACCCAATACCAATATCAAGGGTAAGAAATTACTACCCAACTCCGGATATTCCATACGTACAAATGTCGTGTACGTCAAAACACCAATAACAAACAAACCTAATGACGATTTGCTGATATGACTTTCAATAGCACTAGTCATGTAAACTTGGTACCAATTATAGGCCACCAGCACTAATGCAATGAGCGGAAAAATACTGAATGGAACCTCGCTTGTCGTTAACGTTGCTAATGTTGCGTTACCACATAAGCCAGCTAAGAAAGCAAAATATAATGGTTTATAACCCACTTGATTCTTTGTAGTCATTTAGATACCTCAATGTTCAAAGTTTACAGCGTAATACCTCTTGTCATTTTTAATACCGCTGCGCCTTTTGCAATCATTCTCAATTGCATTATAGTACGGTCAGACAATATTCGACGTTCTTCGTTCGATAAATCTAACGCTTCAGCACCTGCATTAAAAACAATTGTGACCATTGCCTCAGATTGAATCGTCGCTTCATCACGGCTGAGTTTACTTGCAAGTTCAATATAATCGGTTAGCTCAGCACTAAAGTGACGTAACTCCCTAGATACCGCAGCTCGAAAGGCCGCCGATGTGCCTGAACGCTCACGCAATAATACTCGAAAAATATTTGGATTCTGTTCAACAAATTCCATAAATGTTTCTACAGAGGTTTTGATCACGCTACCACCGGTTTCAATACGTTGTCGTGCTTGACGCATCAATTGTCTTAATGTCAGCCCTCCTTCATCAACCATGGTTAAACCCAATTCTTCCATATCACAAAAATGGCGGTAGAAAGACGTAGGTGCGATCCCAGCTTCACGTGCAACTTCACGTAAACTTAAATTTGAATAGCTTCGCTCTGCTGTCACGAGTCTAAATGACGCGTTGATCAGTGAACGGCGGGTTTTTTCTTTTTGCTGGGCTCTAATTCCGGTCATAATTTAAATATCATTAATTAAGGGAAGGGGTTGTTAACACTGATATTATAATACTACTTTCAACATTATCAGCAACTAACTTATTTTTATCATCTTTAAGACAGGTAAAAATCCATTATAAACAAACCTAAAAACAAATAACGTAAATAATTATTTACACGTCAACACCAGAAATAAAAACTGCCTAAAATACCACCATAAACCACTTTAAACCACACAGATGATAATAATCAAAATTAAAAGTTGACTAAAGCAGGCTTAAATAGGATATTCCCCGTAAATATTTAGTTACAATTAAAACTTATAGTAAATAAAAGTTTACACGGAGAGTTATGTCGACCATCAGTACAACAATAGAATCAGCTAAACGCGGCCAGTTTAGCTCTAAATTTGGTTTCATTATGGCAGCAGCAGGGTCTGCTGTTGGTGTTGGTAATATTTGGGGATTCCCAACTCAAGCAGCAAGTAACGGCGGCGGTGCTTTTTTACTGGTTTATCTTGTACTCATCTTTATGCTTGGCTATCCAATGCTAATTGCTGAATTGATGATCGGCCGCCATGGACAAACAAACCCCGCTAATGCATTAAGTAAACTAGCTAAAAATAAAAGCGTTAAATTAATTGGTATTACTATTGGCCTTGCGGCAATCATAACGTCAGCACTGATTTTCTCTTTCTACGGTATTTTATCAGGTTGGTTCATCAGTAATACCTTAGCACCAATTGCAGAAATGATGGGTTCTACAACAACGGCTAACTGGTTAGTTGATATGTCATTATCACGCAACGTGATATTTACAGTGATATTCGCGATATTCACAGTCCTAGTTATCCAACAAGGTGTAGAAGACGGTATCGAAAAATGGTCGAAACGTTTAATGCCACTGTTATTTTTAATGCTTATCGCTGCAATGCTTTATATCTTGACTCAACCAGGCGCAGAGCTAGGTTTACGAGCATTACTTGTTCCAGACTTTAGCCGTATCCTAGACCGTGACGTACTGATTGGAGCACTCGGTCAAACATTCTTCTCACTATCATTAGGCAGTGGTTGCATGATGGTATACGGTTCTTACTTAAACAAAAAAGAAAATATTGCTAAATTAGCCGCGCAAGTGACACTGATGGATACCGCTGTCGCATTTGTTGCAGGTATGGTGATCTTACCTGCTATGTATGTGGCTTCACATAACGGCGTTGAGATCTTCGCTGCAGACGGTAGTCTACTGAGTTCTGATACATTAGTGTTTACAGTATTACCGGCATTATTTGAAACGATGGGCGCTGCACAATACCCAGTTTCAATTTTATTCTTTGCATTATTGTTTGTTGCCGCATTAACATCGGCGATTGGTATGATGGAATCACCAACAAGTTATCTTGCAGAACGTGCATCGATGACACGTAAGAAAGCAACCTATATCGTTGGTACGATCGTCACCGCGCTTAGTTTAGTGATTGTATTTAACTTCTCAACACTGTTTGGTTTTGTTATTACACTCACGACACAATATGCACAACCTCTCATAAGTTTAGGCGTAGCAATCTTTGCAGGTTGGGTTTGGAGCCGTAAAGGCTTAATGGCAGAGATCAGAGAGCAAGAAGGTGTAACAGAGCATTCTATCTTCTGGAAGATCTGGCCTGTATACGTAAAGTTTGTTTGCCCAGTATTAGTACTTATTCTGGTGTTCGCGTCATTCCAATAAACATACGGTTCAATGAATAATAAAAAGGTCAGCAATACGCTGACCTTTTCTCTATTTGATATAAAATTAATTTAACCCGTTAAGATCTCAGACCATGTCAAATTACGGTCTCCAAGTACAATAAAATCAGGATTTTTTAATGTATCGCGTTGGTTATAAGAGAGTGGGTTTAAATTCAAATCAAGAATCGCCCCCCCCGCTTCAGTCACGATACATTGCGTACCCGCAGTATCCCACTCACCAGTAATGCCTAAACGTATATAGCAATCCGCTTTACCTTCTGCAACTAAGCAACCTTTTAAGCTCGCAGAGCCAAGAGATTGTAATTCTAAGTCAATATCATCTTCAACTAACTTACGAATGTTGTCCGGATTCTGAACCCGGCTCACAACCACATTTAAACTGGTTAAAGGTTGCAAACATGTATGACTGAAAATTCTATCTTCACCATCCGATGTTTCTTTGTATGCACCTTCGCCGTCAACAGCCCAATAGAGAACGTCATCTTTAGGACCGTAAATCATTCCCAAAATAGGTTTGTTCTTGTGTACCAATGCAATAATCGTCGCAAAATCACCACTACGAGAAATAAACTCCTGTGTGCCATCTAACGGATCTAATAACCAATAAGTTTCCCAAGATTGACGCTCTTCAACGGCAATATCACAATCTTCTTCAGACAAAATTGGAATGTCAGGCGTCAGTAACGCAAGTTGCTTAGATAAATAGTTATGAGCGGCGATATCAGCACTGGTAACCGGTGTATGATCGAATTTAATTTCTTGCTCAAACTCGCCCGATTGATAAATATCATAAATCACTGCACCAGTGGCGCGTGCAATTTTTTTTAACTCTGGAATTAAGGTCATTATTTGCATATCGCACTTCCTACTTTATTCTCGCCATCTCTTAATGATTTAGTATTACTTATCTAGTTGTTTTAGGGCAAGTAATAATGCGCAAATAGCACGTGATTCTGTGATTTCATCATTATCAAGTAACTCATTTGCTCTGGCTAACGGCCACTTTATAATTTCGAGTGGCTCAGGTTCATCACCCTCACAAGATTCTGGGTACAGATCTTGTGCAAGATAAATCTGCATTCGAGCAGAAAAATAACTCGGAGCTAAGTTAACTTCTTTCAGTAAGCTTAGTGTTTTAGCCCCATATCCAATCTCTTCCATTAACTCTCGATTGGCAGCAATCAATGCGGTTTCACCTTTATCGATCGCCCCCTTAGGAAAACCAAGTTCGTAACTATCAGTACCGACAGCGTATTCACGGATCAAGATAAGATTATTATCCGCATCGACAGGCACCATCATAACGGCGCCGTGACCACCACCTTTCATTCTTTCGTAAGTACGTTCGATACCATTAGAAAAGCGCAGTGCAACAGACTCAATTTTAAATAGTCGACTTTCTGCGACAATATTCGTGCTTAATATTTTAGGTTTCTGATGTGTCATTTTAATTCTGCATCCTTGTCATAACGAGTACGCGTTATATAACAACATTATATGCGGCCAGCGTAATTAATCTTATATTCACCCTTGGCATTTTCTTGGCCAACATAACGTAAATTACTGCGTATTGATTGCGGTAATTCATTACTTGGTACAAGTACTCCTGAAAGCGTGTATTTACCTTTATCTTCTAACGTCGCAATACCAGATAATTTTAACTGATTAGAGCTCTGCTTGATGTTGGCAACAATCGCCCCCTTGTCACAACTTAAATTAGCGACGGCAGAATCAATCTCTATATTTCCCAACAGTGATTCAATGCCCGCATTAGACCAACTCAACTGTCCATCAAGCTGTTCACACCAAGGGATTCCTTGCTGCATCTCTGCTATTATCAATTTAACGCTGCCTTTAGTCGTCACTGGTAATGGAATATTACTCGCCGTGACTAACCATTCCGAACTTGCCGTTACCGTGAAATCTTGCGCATAAACACCTGCACTTGAATAGCCTAGTTCACCACTGCCGCGTAAGCTATTCTTACCACGACCAAACTCAACGTAAACTTGTGCGGATCCCGTTAATAGCGCAATTACCGATGTATTCCAGCGAACATCTTGCACTTCAATCTGATTAAAAGAGACCCGTTTTGCTTCCCCTTGCCATACCGTACCTTCAACTTGGCTAATCGCTAAATTAGCAGGTAATGGAACATATGATAATACTAATGTAGCTGGTAGTGTGCCGATAAGAAAGGATACATATGCAATCATGATAAAACATAGTCCTAAAAGTTTATTTCTCATGCTCTTTTTCCTAGCTGTAATCGGCGAACCTTAACCATCCCTTTTTTATCTGACACACTCAGATCTATATTCTGGATTTCAATACCGTATTGTTTATTCAATTGTTCTAACCAAGTAGTAAGCTGGTTAAAATTAACATCATCAATCCATACTTGCAGATTATCTGCTTTTGCTTGAATACGTGTGATCATTATCTTATTACGTTTAGCACTAAGACTAACAAGCTGGTTAAGATCACCAGCTTCAGGATGGTTTACTTGGCCTCCCTGTAAATTCATGATCTTTTGCCCTATCACCTTCACATCGGCGAGAGTTTGCGTTTGGACGTTAACTTTTCGTTGGGTATTGCTAATATCATTTTGCAACGGTTGCCAAACCAGCCAATAACCACATGCAAGCAATAACGTGGCGATTAATAGACTAACGAGCTGTTTTTCTTTTTGATCTAATTGCTGCCAGTGTGCCTTCATTTTTTACCCTTAATATCCAGCGTGCCCTGAACGCGACCGTTTCGTTGACTTAACGTCCCTTGTTCAACATCAAACAGTGTTGATAACGATGATTTTAATTTATCAAAGTTCTGAAAGTCTGCCGCACTTGCTTGTAATCGTAATGTTGACTGTTTCGTATCAAATCGAACGGAAATAGGTTCAATACCCGGTAATTCTTTAAATGTAGGGGTTAGCTTACTTAACATCACTAAGAACCCTGAGTCATCGCCCCCACCACGTAAATCATTTAAACGATTCTGCATCTGTTTTTTAACTAAACGAGTATTTAGGCGCATTTTCTTCGGTTTAAATACCGTTTTATATACCTGCTTAATCTCGTTTTCTAATGCCATTTGTTGCTGCTCTAACTTATTTAACGTCACAAATTGATTCACAAAGATCATCACAATAGCTAAACCTGCTGCGATAGCAGTACCACGCCATAATTTTAATGCGACATTTTCTTCACGTACTATTTTGTACTCACCTTGCAATAAGTTATAACGGCTAGTAACAGCTCCCTCAGCACAAAGTTTCATTGGCAACTCAATTGTATTCTGTTGCCAATTATCTAACTCAAGATGATCGATATTAGAATAGCTAGTCACCGTTTGCACAGCGCTCTCATCATCAATGTCTACATGAGCAGCCGTAGCCAAGACAAAACCTAATAGTGCGGTCTCAATACACATACCTTGTGTACGAGTTTGCCTAATAAGCCATTGACCATCTAATTCAATCGCACTCCAACTCTCTTCACTGTACGGCAATGTTAAGGCATCAGGAATGACTTGTGCGCAGACTAGTTCGGCATCCGATAACCATGATTGCCACTCCTGCATTTTGTCATGCGCGATCACCGCAACGGATACTGTATTCCCAGTCTTACCTAGAACAGAAAAGTGTAACTTATCAATATCACTACTCAATTCTTGTTCTAGCATGTAGGGTAATGCGTTGAGTAGTTGTTTATTACTACGTCCAGGTAATTCCACTTCTTTAAACGTGATATCACAACTTGGAACTAATGCAATGATAGGTCGTCCACCAGCACGGGATTTGAGCTCAATCAGTTCAGCTGTATTTGCCAACACTCCCGATGCAATGATCTCATTTTCAACAGTTGACCACACCAACCAATGTATTGCTTGTCGACTTTCACTACCAAGCCTTACTACTAATTGCTCACTCATTGAGCTCCTCCGAATTGTCGACGAATAACATAAACACTATCTTTGCTTTCAGCTTTAAATAACGATTCTACTTTCATGGTTGCACTAGCAAATTCAGCTTGTAATAGCGCAACAAAATAACTACTTTTTATATCAAACACAGCTTTCTCTGCTGCATCAGTCTTAATACCAGCTAATAACGGTAACGCTAAGAAATCCGCAGTTGATTTCCAACCGCCATTAGGCCGTTCTTCCAATATTGTTTTCGCTACATCTAGTGATAATTGCCCTGCAAATAATCCAGCTAATATCTCAGGCTTATCAATCACAATGGTATTCACGTTTATCTTTAAGTCTGCTGTAGGTAAGGCGCAAAGATAAGGACGAACCTTACGATAAACAGCTTGGTTAAATCCTTTTATTGCCCGTAGTTCACTGACATTAATTAAACGTTGATTACCCGCTTGATAAGGGTAATTGAGGGACTCATAGTAAGCATCTTCGACACCGTAACTCGATACCACATTTGTATCACCATCAATCCAGTCACGTAAGGCATCACTTAATTGCTCCGATTCATATGCGTCTAGATCAAGCTGTTCTAATAAATTACGGAACAAGCGGACCTTCAGTGGGGCTTGACCGTCTTTATCTTCACCAGTAACAGCATTAACATTAAAACAGGCTTGCATATCAAAAACCTGACCACCAATGAATCCATTTTCAACTGGGTACATCATGCCTTCTGTGGCCCAATATTGATCTAAGTTAATCGTATCATCGTCTTTCAAGGCTTGCTTTAATCCCTTTTCAACCAATGCCTCTGCACCATAAGCATACCAAAGGGCTTGTTGATGCGTCATGATATTACTGGTGCGGCGTAATTCCAGCTGTAAACGTGATGACATATTACTAGCAATAATTACCATTACAGCCAGAATAAGTAGGACGGTCAATAGTGCAATACCACGCTGTTTAGAGGCATATATCATTAGCGGCTCTCTTCTTTATCTTTATCTTTATCTTTATTTTTACCACTGTCGATTGTCGCTTTAGGTAATAGGAATAAGCGCTGAATTTCACCAAAACCTTTTAATGTTAGCGTCATTTTAACGCCTTCAGGTAGCGCGGTCTTGTTCGTCCAAGTCTCACTCCATTTATTTTCATGATAAAACTCAAATGTGAGCGACTCTACATTTTCGAGGATCAACTGTCTCTTTGGTTCTTCGCCTATCGTCGGGTCTAAATAAACATAACTTAAACGTTCTAAGTGCGCATCTTTAACACGATACATTACCCGCTGTAACGATGAACGTGGTAACTGGGATAACGGATTACGCCAACCACTGCGAACGAAAGCAATACCATCGTCATCACTATCAAACATGAATTTTCCCGCTTGCAATGGCATTGCAGTCAGTTCGTCATCACTGCGATTATTACGCGCATTCATTTGTTGAAAATCACGCTCGACAATGACCATTGCCCGTTGCAATTGTTTTAATGCATTCCCGTGATTTTTCGAAATTTCATCGCTGCGTAATACGCCTTGTAATACTTGGTAAGCCCCCAGACTAAGCAAGGCAAAGATAGCGATAGCAATCATCATCTCGATCAATGTAAAGCCACTTTTTTTCATAGTATGTTGTTGCCTCATCTTAGCGCACCACATAGGTGAGTAAATGACTAATCGTTGAGTCATACTGCTTATCTGTAGCCACTTCGACCGTCACCCCGACAAAATCACTGCTGTCTGTCGATTCTGCTTTATAGCGCCAGTACCAAGTTCGACCCGCTAATTCAGACTCACCTTTTCGCCATGATTTTCCAGGTATTTTTTTTGTTAGCTTTAATTCAGTCAAAGTATTAGCAGCTACCCAATTGGCGAATGTTTTTTCTTCCAAATAGGCTAGACTGCTAAGATTTTCAGTCGCTACTTTCATCACGGCCAGACCCGCCGTACCAAATACCGCCATCGCCACCATGACTTCTAATAATGTCATGCCAGCTTGCTTAAATAATGTTTTTTTTCCTAAGCATGGTTTCATTAAAATCCATCCACGGTGGTATTAATCATTAATTTTCCATATTCATCAAATTGGACCTTGATACTACTGTCCCCAACGTCCGCATCCATGTAGGTAAACGTCAACGTAAAATCGGTAATCTCACCGCTTGAATAAATAAACACATCCGGTTCAATACGTTCGTCTTTTCCATCACCTTCAAATAGTCCGCCATCATCCTCAAACAAACCATCATCATCAGCAAATAGTTTACGATCACCTAACAAGCGGCCTTCCGCTTTCAACCCCGCCAACTCAAGTGACATAAGCATGTCTTCTTGTAGCTCTTTTTTAGCAAAAAATTTAGAATCATTAAATGCGGACCATTTATCATTGTCATCTAAATAAACAAATTGATAGTGCTGCTCTTCAATCACGATCCCCATTTCAATACTACTGAGTAAGGCTTCTTCTTCGGCCAGTTCTAGCACTCCGATAAAACGAGCAGCTTCTTTTTTGAGTTGCTTATCAGGGCCAGAAGAACTCATTGTCATGACAACACCGGTGACCATCATGCCCATTAAGAATATAACTAACATTATCTCTAATAGTGTAAAGCCAGATTCTTGATGAGTACGATTCTTCATTGTGTACCTTTGGTCATTGTTGATATGCATTCTGATAGAGTAAGAATTAACATCGAATGTATTCAGTTGGATAAAAAAAGGCACAGAACATAACCTGTGCCTCAATAAAACAATTAGTTACTTATCATGCATGTTCCAGTTGCCGATATCGTCTTCGGAACCTTCTTCACCATCTAAACCAATAGAATAAATATCAACTTGACCATTTTCACCAGGGCTAACTAATAGATATTCATTACCCCAAGGGTCTTGCGGTAAACGCTTGATGTAACCACCTGTTCGATAATCTCTTGGTTCTGGATCTACATCCGGCATTTCAACTAATGCGTCTAAGCCTTGTTCTGTCGTTGGGTAGCGACTATTGTCCAACTTGTACATATCCATTGCATTTTCTAATGCGACAATATCGGATACAACTTTTTGACGATCCGCTTTTTCTTTATTACCTAATAAATTAGGGATAACCATTGATGCAAGTACACCAAGAATCACGATAACAACCATGATCTCTAACAGGGTAAAACCTGACACATTCCGTTTTTTATTATTCATAACATCCTCTACTTAAAATAAAATCTAACCTGCAACCATCTGGTTTAAAGACAAAATCGGTTGAAGAATTGCCATCACGATAAATAATACAACAAACGACATACTTACCACTAGTAAGGGTTGAAAAATGCCTAATGCCATAGTTACTTGCGCTTCAAATTGTGAATCTTGGTTATCTGCAGCACGTTCTAGCATTGGGCCTAATTCACCACTTTGCTCACCGCTGGCGATCATATGTAGCATCATAGGTGGAAATAGCTTTGTTTCCGTTAATGCAGCTCTTAAACTTGTACCTTCACGAACGCGCATTGTCGCCGCTTCCACTAATTTCCGTGCATGCATATTGGTTAATACCTGCCCTGCAATCGACATACTTTCGAGTAACGGTACCGCACTGGCATTTAAAATACTTAATGTTCGAGCGAAACGCGCAGTATTAATTCCACGACTGACCTTACCAATGACAGGCACTTTTAATAATCGTTCATCGAATATCAAGCGATTCGCCGATTTTAATAACAAGCGTTTAATAACAATGATCGTAAGGACAATTCCGGCAACAAGATAAAGACCATAGTTACTGACAAAATCAGAAAGTCCGATCAATATTTGGGTGATTTGCGGTAATTCTTGTCCCATGTGTTCAAACTGGCCAACAACTTTAGGCACGACACTTGTCAATAAGAGCGACACAACACCAATAGCCACCAGCGTTAACATTACCGGATAAATCATGGCTTGCGTTAATTGACTGGTCATTTTTTGGCGTTGTTCGGTATAGTCAGCCAAGCGATTTAGTACTTTATCTAAATGACCTGACTTTTCGCCAGAGGCCACCATCGAACAATACAAATCGTCAAATGCGTGGGGGAACTCAGCAAAACTTTCCGCTAATGTATGCCCTTCAACAACCCTACTACGTACTGCCAAGATCATGTTCTGAATACGCGGTAGTTCACTTTGTTCTGCAACCGCTTTTAATGATTCTTCTAGTGGAAGGGAAGCGGCAATCAAAGTGGATAACTGACGGGTTAATAACGCCATATCCGCAGTGCTAATACCACGTTTAAAGGTAAAGCCAGCTGACGCCTTTTTATTTTCAGCAGCAGCAGACATTTCAACTTCAAGCGGGGTTAAGCCTTTTTCACGCAATAAAGTACGCGCTTGCTTTGGCCCATCAGCTTCCACGACCCCTTTTTTCTTTTTACCTTTTTGATCAATCGCTAAATAAGAAAATGCAGGCATGCTTATCCCTCTCTTGTCACACGAAGTACTTCTTCTAAGGTAGTAACACCTTCAAGTACTTTAGCGAGACCATCTTGACGGATACTCGGTGTGAACGGTCGAATATGACGTTCTACAATCTGTTCGCCGGCACCACTGTGGATCATGTCTCGCACATCTTCATCGACAATTAATAATTCATGAATACCAGTACGACCCCGATAGCCTGTATTGTTACAGTTTTCACAGCCTTTCGGATGATAAATAACTGTCGCGTCTGCAACTCGATTAGAAGCCAATTGCTCAAGTTCGCGCTCTGTTGGCGGTGCCCCCTCTCGACAATCGGGACAAAGCGTTCGTACTAATCGTTGTGCTAATACGCCTAATATACTTGACGATAATAAGAAGGGCTCTAATCCCATATCACGTAAACGAGTGACGGCACCTACTGCGGTATTGGTATGCAAGGTAGATAATACGAGGTGACCCGTTAAACTGGCTTGCACGGCAATTTGCGCAGTTTCTAAATCACGAACCTCACCAATCATTACTACATCGGGATCTTGGCGTAAAATGGCACGTAAACCACGTGAGAAGGTCATATCAACTTTTGGATTAACTTGCGTTTGTCCAATGCCATCAAGTTGATATTCAATTGGATCTTCAACCGTTAAGATATTTCGATCTTTGCTGTTAATATCCGATAGCGCAGCATATAAGGTCGTACTCTTACCCGACCCTGTAGGACCAGTAACTAAAATAATACCGTGCGGTTTATGAATAAGTTCAGACATCTTATTACGATTATCTAACGTCATCCCTAAATGCTTTAATTCTAATTTAGCGTTATTCTTATCAAGTAAACGCATTACCACACGTTCACCAAAGCTCGATGGCAGAGTTGATACACGCACGTCAACACCACGTCCACCAATTCGCAACGAAATTCGCCCATCTTGGGGAACACGTTTCTCCGCGATGTCCATTTTTGACATGACTTTAATTCGTGAAATTAACAGTGATGCCAATTTTCGGTTCGGTTTCAAAATCTCTCTTAATACGCCATCAATCCGGAAGCGGATGACAAGTGCACGCTCAAATGTTTCCACATGAATATCTGAAGCCCCTTCTTTGATCGCTTCACTGAGCATCGCATTAATCAGTTTAATGATCGGCGCATCGTCATCAGACTCCAACAAATCTTCTTCTGTTGGTAACTCCTCAGCTAACGTAAAGAAATCAACTTCATTACCAATATCCTGCATTAATTGTCTGGCTTCTGATGAGTCACGTTGAAACACATCTGTCAGTTTTAATTCAAATGCCTCATCACCTAATAACACCAATTGAAACGCTTGGCCAAGGTTACGGCGTACTTCAAGTACCGTACTCGGCGCAACATCGGCTTTGTGATATAACACCCAGCCCTGTTCAGCTTCACTTAGCACCACACCAAACTTTTTGGCGAACGAAAAAGGCAAGCGTTCGCTTTCACTTACCTCTCCATAATCTTGAGTACTCATCTACTCAGCCTCATTTGTCGTTTTAGGCTTCGTTCTCATATCAAATTCAACCGTTTGATTATCTTGCTCTTCTAGATATTTACGAACTGCAGGCGAAATAATACGCTCTTCATCAAATTTAGGTAACACTGGAACATCAGTAAACGGCATCAATGCGACACCTTTTTCTTGTTGTAGCAACTGATTTGCACGCATTAAACTGTACTTACGATTGCTGATACCACGAATCGATGCATTATCACGAATAATGGTCGGTTTAATAAAGATCATCAGATTACGTTTTGAAGTGCTTGATGATGTAGACTTAAATAAATTACCGATCCAAGGAATATCACCGAGCCACGGTACCTTGGAAATACTTTCAGTCACTTTCTCATCAAGTAAACCACCAATCACGATCGTTTGCCCACTGTCCGCTAAAATAGTTGTATTTACTTGACGCTTCGCAAAGGTCACATCCACCGCAGTAGAACCCAATACATGTGATACCTCTTGTTCAATTGTTAACTGTACTGCATCACCTTCATTGATTTGTGGCGTAACTTTTAATTTAATCCCCACTTCTTGACGCTCAACCGTCTGGAACGGATTTTTATTATCCGAACCGGTTGAAGAGCCTGTAATAACGGGCACTTCTTCACCGACAATAAATGTAGCTTCTTGATTATCGAGCGTCATAATACTTGGCGTAGCAAGAATGTTAGAATTAGAATCATTAGCAGCAGCTTGAATAATAGCACCGAAACTTTTCGACCCATTCATAACCCCAAGTATCATGCCATTCACACCACCAAGTGCTGAAGCAAGTGCTGAAGTATCACCAGAAGTTTTAGACTCCGTAGTTGTTTTTTTACCTGTAGCAGGGTCCGTATGAATAGTTGTCGTAATTTTATCCTGTGCATCATAAATACCACCACCAAGAGCCCCCAAAGAGACCTGCTTGCCATTGTTATATTGTGTGCCTCCGGCTGCAGTTGCCCACTGAATGCCAAAGTCAATGCCATCACCTTCTGATATTTCGACAATAATCGCTTCGACTAATACTTGTGCACGGCGAATATCAAGCTGACTAATAACTTGTTCTAAGGTACGCATCACATCAGGCTGTGCGGTTATCACCAATGCATTGGTATCTTCATGCGCTTCAATACCTAAGTTTGATTTTGAACTCGATTTTGATTTAGATTTACTCGATGAACCAGATGTCCCCCCTTCAATAGAGTTACTCACCCCTTTTAAAACATCGGCAACTTCTTTGGCATTCGCATATTTTAAATAAATAACCCGGGTATTACCTGTGCTTTCTAATTCGCTATCAAGCTGTTGGATTAATTTAGCAACACGTTGACGCGCTTTAGGATCACCACTAATCACAACCGCGTTAGTTCTGTCATCGGCAACAATTTTAGGTTGTAAGATGCTAGGTATCTTAGACTTACCATCGCCTTTGGTCACACTATCAATAATACGAACCATCTCACTAGCAGATGCGTATTTAAGGTGAATAATATCAACAGCCTGATCTCCCGCTTTATCGACACGGTGGACAATTTCAACTAAACGATTAACCACGGCCGCGCGGCCAGTCAGCATTAACACATTAGACGGCTCATAATGCACTACGTTACCGCCACCGGCATTATCATTTAATTGGCGTAATAACGGAGATAGCTCACGTACCGATACATTGTGTACAGGTACTACACGCGTAACCATTTCATCACCTTGACCAGGGTTTTTATCGTCAACCACAGGAATGCTTGATGTTTTTGCTACTTTGCTTTTAATGACTTTAAGTACACCATTATCCATCTTAACAACGGAATAACCATATACATCTAAGACGTTAAGAAAGAACTGATAATACTGTTCTTCATTTAATAGATCGTAACTACGAACATTAACCTTCCCGCGTACGCTTGGATCAATGATCACCGTTTTATTTAAGTTTTTACCCACGACGTTAATAAACTCATTAATATCTGTGCCTTTAAAACTCGCAGAGTAATCGGTTGCCATGGCCATACTGCTCATACCTAGCAATATACCCGAGGCTAATACGGTTAATTTTTTTCCAACGTTATTAAGGTTCATCTTTATCCTTAGCTACCTAAGTTACCGGCTTAAAAAGTGTGTCGCTCAAATGGCTACTCTGGCATACTTAAATAAATACTGTGTAATTGTCCATCACGCTCAACGGTCAGGGACATTTCGGTCAAGTCTTTCAGTTGCTTGGCAACTTCCATTGCTTGGCGAGTATCCGTTAAATCATATCCATTTAACGATACGGCGAGATCATTTGGTTTTAAACCAACTTCTTTAAATAATTCACGATTTTTACCTGGATTAACACGATAACCCGCTAATTTCCCATTCGTGCGAACAGGCGAAATACGTACATAATCGGTAATGCTGGCAGGGTTTGCTAATAAATCTTTACGTAGATTAGAAAGGTCTCGAGGTGCTTTGCTTGAACTCTCGTTATGAGGCTGTCGCCCGCTCGTCTCACGAGTAAACTCCTCACCATCTAACATTAACGTTTCTAAGTTACCTTTATATTTAATGATGACACGATCAACCAGTACCTGCTTTAACACCGCATCCGTCGAACCAATCTCATCCTCAATCCCATACGTATCTTGCTTACCTTTAAGCTCGATAATGGCTAATGCAAGACTTGGTTCGCTACTCGCGACAAGACCCGCTAAAATTAATCTCAAGCGTGTTTTGGGAGCGTCAATATTTTGAACTACGACAGGCGCCTGGGTCTCAGTTTGTTGCAGACCAAACAGGTGTAAATTTCGGAGTGTATTTAACTCATAGCTTTTTATTTGCTTACCATCTTGGCCAAATACAGGTTGCCATGATGTCACAGATTCTGATTTTTCTGGCCATAACTGCCAAGTTAACACCGCCGATTGATAACAAAATGCAGCGAGTAACAAGTAACAACAAAAGGTCGCAATTTGTTTTTGTGGTAGTTTGATTATAAGCTGCTTAAGCGCCTCTAAATTATCCATTTTTGTATTACCCTAGTACAGCATTACTTTCAAAATAAGGTACGTTTACCAACGCCTTGATAAATTCGAATAAAAGTCATAATTCTAACTGACTAATAGTAGCTCTCTGGTTGTATCCGTACAAGGCTTAACAGCACAAAATGAATAAAATCAGTCGAATAATGGCTGGCAATTAATACTTTTGGATAAAGCTAGCATATGTCAGCGTTAACCTTTAAAGAATATATGAATTCTAATTATTCGCCACACAATTATTGCAACACTTACAAATGAAACAATGGTGAAAGAAATGTGAAATCAACGACATCATTTAGTTAATTAAATGTGTATTTAAGGTCAATAAAAGACTCTCTTACTGCTTTATTTATCTGTTATAATCAGGTCAATAAGATCGTTTATTTGGAATACGGTTACATTCAATATGTCAAAAAATACCAAACCAGATAGTGATGTGCGTTTTGACAAGTGGTTATGGGCTGCACGGTTTTATAAAACCCGCGCGATTGCCCGAGAAATGATCCAAAGTGGTAAGATTCGCTACAATGATCAACGCACAAAACCCAGTAAAACCGTTGAGTTGGGTGCAACAATAAAAATAAAACAAGGCTTTGATGAAAAGGAAGTGATCGTAAAGCAGCTTTCCGCACAAAGGAGAGGGGCACCAGAAGCGGCTACTTTGTATGAAGAAACACCAACCAGTGTTGAAAAGCGTGCACAAAATGATGTCGCGCGTAAACTGAATACATTGTATAACCCTAGCCCTGATAAACGTCCCGACAAGAAACAACGTCGAGAACTATTGCGGATAAAAAATCATTAACTTTAACGTCGAGAATATTATGAGCCAGAAAGATTTATTACACCGTTACCTATTTGAAGAACATCAAGTGCGTGGTGAGATTGTACAACTTGAACAAAGCTTTATTGATATTTTAGAAAACCTAAATTATCCAAGGCCTATTCAACGCCTACTCGGTGAGCTGCAAGTTGCAACAAGTCTATTAACCGCGACATTAAAATTTAAAGGCTCTATCACAGTCCAGTTACAAGGTGACGGTCCGGTGACACTTGCAGTTATTAATGGTAATGAAGATCTTGAATTACGTGGTGTGGCTCGCTGGAATGGTTCAGTACCAGACACAAACAATGTAAAAGAATTGATTGGTAAAGGTGTGATGGTTATTACTGTCTCACCAGACAAAGGCGAACGTTATCAAGGCATCGTTGATCTTGGTGGCGAGACTTTACAAGAATGCTTAGAACAATACTTCGAACAGTCAGAACAGCTAACAACACGTTTGTGGTTCCGTACTGGTAAAGTGGGCTATAGAAAACAAGCTGCAGGCATGATGCTACAAAAATTACCAGCATCAGATGACAAGAAAAGTTCACATGAAGATTTTGAACACCTAGTCGCATTAACAGCAACGATAAAAGATGATGAATTATTTAATCTTGATGCTGAAGATGTGTTAGTACGACTTTATCACCAAGAAAAAGTACGCTTATTCGATCCACAAACCGTGTCATTTAAATGTGGTTGTTCACACGAACGTAGTGCAACAGCATTACTTAGCGTAGCAAAAGAAGAGTTACTTGATATTATTGCTGAAAAAGGACAAATAGAGATGCACTGTGATTATTGCGGTTCGCTTTATGCCTTTAATGCGGGAGATGTAGAAGATATTCATTCACCGCAAATTGGCAACCCAGTACATTAAACAAGATGTGAATAAGAGTGTAGCAAATACACCGTAGCACATCGTTTAACACTGCTAAATTTAATAATAAGGGTGCCGTTAGTGCACCCATTAAATTTAATTTGCAAACCAACTTAATTTAATCTGAAACAATAAATTAAACTCTGTACCCCCAGGAGATACCAATGACAGAAGTAAAAAATAAAAATACAGTTATTGGCGCCACTATCGATCTATCGGTATATGGCATCAAGGATGTTGAAGAAATCGTATATAACCCTTCTTACGAGCTACTTTTTGCAGAAGAAACAAAAGCAGGCCTAGAGGGTTATGAAAAAGGGACTGTCACTGAATCAGGTGCAGTTGCCGTTGATACTGGTATCTTTACTGGTCGTTCACCCAAAGATAAATATATTGTTCGTGATGATACAACTCGCGATACAGTATGGTGGTCAGATCAAGGTAAAAATGATAACAAAGCGATCTCTCAGGACGTATGGAATGATCTGAAAACACTTGTAACACAACAACTTTCAACAAAACGTTTATTCGTTGTTGATACTTATTGTGGCGCAAATGCTAACACACGTCTAAAAGTTCGTTTCATCACCGAAGTTGCATGGCAAGCGCATTTCGTTAAGAACATGTTCATCCGTCCTAGCGAAGCAGAATTAGCAACTTACGAACCCGATTTCGTGGTAATGAATGGTGCTAAATGCACAAACCCAGATTGGGAAAAGCACGGCCTAAATTCTGAAAACTTTGTTGCTTTCAATTTAACAGAAAAAATTCAACTTATCGGTGGTACTTGGTACGGCGGCGAAATGAAAAAAGGTATGTTCTCTTATATGAACTACCTATTGCCACTACAAGGTATTGCATCAATGCATTGTTCAGCAAACGTAAGCTCTGACGGTGAAACAGCAATCTTCTTTGGTTTATCTGGTACAGGTAAAACAACATTATCAACCGACCCAAAACGCCAATTAATTGGTGATGATGAGCACGGTTGGGATGATGATGGCGTATTCAACTTCGAAGGTGGTTGCTACGCAAAAACAATTAAATTAAGTGCAGAAGCGGAACCTGAAATATTCGGCGCAATTCGTCGTGATGCACTACTTGAAAACGTAACCGTACTTGACGGTGGCGTAGTCGATTATAACGACGGTTCGAAAACAGAAAACACACGTGTTTCTTACCCTATCGAACACATTGAAAATATCGTTAAGCCAATCTCGAAAGGCGGTCACGCAAATAAAGTTATTTTCTTAAGTGCTGATGCATTCGGTGTTTTACCACCAGTATCTAAACTCACACCAGAACAAACTAAATATCACTTCCTATCAGGTTTCACGGCTAAATTAGCCGGTACTGAACGTGGTATTACAGAACCAACACCAACATTCTCTGCCTGTTTCGGCGCTGCGTTCCTATCGCTTCACCCAACCAAATACGGCCAAGAGCTTGTTAAACGTATGGAAGCATCGGGCGCACAAGCTTACCTAGTTAATACGGGTTGGAATGGCACTGGTAAACGTATTTCAATTAAAGATACGCGTGCCATCATCGATGCAATTCTTGATGGTTCAATTGAAAAAGTGGAAAGTAAAACGATCCCTTACTTCAATTTAGAAGTACCAACAACACTACCAGGTTGTGATACTAAGATTCTTGATCCACGAGATACATACGAAGATGAAAATGTATGGGAAGAGAAAGCGGTAGCACTTGCAAAACGTTTCGTGAGCAACTTCGAGAAGTTCACTGACAACGAAGAAGGCAAAGCATTACTTGCTGCAGGTCCACAACTTTAAACTTTATTTAAGTTGATATTTATACCAATTTAAATAATGAGCAATAATGAACAAAAATGCCAGTATCGAGTCATCGACCTGGCATTTTTTATACCTGTCATAACGAAAATGAGCTATTCAGCTGTGCTATTGCTATAATTTCTCTTCAATATAATTTAAGAAGGTCATAGCATTGGCTATATCAAACTTAATCACCCGAGTGGGCTGGGAAACTTTAGACAAACGCCTTAAATTTCTCTGGAAAGAAGAACGACCAAGAGTCACAAAAGTTGTGTCTTGGGCTGCGTCTCTAGGTGATCGCAGTGAAAATGCTGACTACAAAGAAAATAAACATTTACTGCGTACCATCGATCGCGAAATTCGCTTTTTAGTTAAACGTCTCGAAGTATTAGAGATCGTCGATTATCGTCCACAACAAGATGGCACTGTCTATTTTGGCGCCTATGCCGAATTAGAAGATGATGATGGTACCGTAATCCAGTGTCGTATTGTCGGCCGTGACGAATTAGACCCAAAACGAAATTTTGTTACCGTTGACTCACCAATGGCAAAAGCCCTTATCGGGAAACAAGTTGATGATGAAGCGATAGTGCTCACGCCTGCGGGTAGTAAAACTTGGTATATAAACAAGATCCAATACACCCCATTTACAGAGTAATAATCCGTATTTATGTCATCACAAATCTATTCATTTTAAGGATCCAAAGTGTCTAAATTAGCTATTCTGATCGCGCAAGAGATTAATGCGCATGTACGCCAAATTAACGCTGCAATTACCCTACTTGATGACGGGGCGACCGTCCCTTTTATCGCCCGCTATCGAAAAGAAGCCACTGAAGGCTTAGATGATGGTCAATTAAGAACATTAGAACAGCGCTTAACCTACTTACGTGACTTAGAAACGCGCCGTGAAACAATTTTAAAAAATATCGCTGAACAAGATAAGTTAACCCCACAGTTAACAGCCGCTATCAATACAGCAGAAACAAAAACACGTTTAGAAGACCTCTATTTGCCCTTTAAAACCAAACGCCGTACGAAAGGCCAAATAGCAATTGAAGCAGGGTTAATACCATTAGCAGAATCTCTGATTGCAAATCCACAACAGCAGCCGCTCAAACTCGCCAAACAATTTATCACATCAGACACTAATTTTGCTGAACCAGAGCAAGTATTAGAAGGAGCTAAATTTATCCTGATGGAAAAAGCCAGTGTCGATGCAGAGCTTATTGCCAAAGTACGTAAACAATTACTTGCCTATGCAACACTAGAATCAAAAGAAAATAAAAAATCAGCCACTGAAGACAGTAAATTTAAAGACTACTTCAGCCACAGTGAAGGGATCAAAAAAGTACCATCACACCGTATGCTTGCCATGTTACGTGGTAAAAATGCCGGTGAGTTACAGATTGGCTTAAACGCAGATCCCGAATTTACTGAAAAAAATGCCACCAGTTATTGTGAAGTTATTATCGCTAAACACCTCGGTATTAGCTATCAAAACAAACCTGCAGATGAATGGTTAAAATCGGTTGTTCACAGTAGTTGGAAACAAAAATTACTCAGCCAATTAGAAACTGAGTTAATCGGTAAAATGAAAGAGTCCGCAGAAGTCGAAGCCATCAAAGTATTTGCTGCTAATCTGACAGCCTTACTAATGGCATCCCCAGCAGGACCAAAAGTTACCCTTGGACTTGATCCGGGATTACGCACAGGTTCTAAAATTGCGGTTGTTGATGCAACGGGTAAATTACTTGATCACACGACTATCTATCCACATGTTCCACAGCAACAATGGCAGCAATCATTATCAACGCTAGCGGCACTATGTCAGCGTTATGGCGTAGAGTTAATCAGTATTGGCAACGGTACTGCATCACGAGAAACAGACAAACTGGTAGCCGAATTAATCAAAGAAAAACCAGCACTGAAATTACAAAAAATAATGGTCAGTGAAGCAGGGGCTTCTGTGTACTCAGCATCAGAGTTGGCTGCGAATGAATTCCCAGAACTTGATGTATCGATTCGTGGTGCGGTATCGATTGCTCGACGTTTACAAGATCCACTCGCAGAACTGGTAAAAATTGATCCCAAAGCTATTGGTGTTGGTCAATATCAACATGACGTAAACCAAAGCTTATTATCAAAACAATTAGATATCGTCATTGAAGATTGCGTAAATAAAGTCGGTGTTGATGTTAATCTGGCATCTGCCGCCTTACTCTCTCGTGTTGCAGGACTGAATAAAACTATCGCCGAAAATATTGTGAATTACCGTAATGATAATGGTCCGTTTAGCAAACGAAACGAGCTAAAGAAAGTTGCGCGCCTAGGCCCTAAAGCATTTGAACAATGTGCTGGTTTCTTACGTATCTTAAATGCGAAAGATCCATTAGACAGCACAGCAGTTCATCCAGAATCATACCCTGTAGTAAAAGACATAACGCAACAAACAGGTAAAAAAATCATAGAGATCATGGGTAATAGCGAACTGCTTAAATCGCTCAATCCACAAGATTATACCAATGCTAAATTTGGTCTACCGACAGTTCAAGATATTATTCAAGAATTAGAAAAACCGGGACGCGATCCAAGACCTGAGTTCAAAACGGCGACATTCAAAGAGGGAATTGAAAAAATAACCGATTTAAAGCCAGGTATGCAACTTGAAGGGATCATTAGTAATGTGACTAACTTTGGTGCCTTTGTTGATATCGGTGTCCATCAAGACGGTCTAGTACACATTTCAGCGTTAACCAATCGCTTTGTTAAAGACCCACACGAAATCGTTAAAGCAGGACAGATTGTAAAAGTTAAAGTAACAGAGATAGATATAGCCAGAAAACGTATTGCACTAACGATGCGACTAGATGATGAAGTACCAGTAGTAAGTAATCATACAATGACAAATAATAAGACTGAGCTTGAAAACCGTCATAAACCTGCGAAGCAACCACAGAGACAACATAAAATAGACGAGAGGTATTCAGGATTCAATAATAGTGCGTTTGCTGACGCCTTTGCTAATGCTAAGAAACGTTAATAGAAAAATAATGCTGTTAATTGAATAATAATGTGGCGGACTAAGTTCGTCACCTTTTCACTAACTTCTAATCTCATAAATTGTAGATGAAAAAAAGGCCGCCTAAGCGACCTTTCTATATATTGTTCAAACTAATCGAAATTAAGCGATTACTTTAGAAACAACACCAGCACCAACAGTACGGCCACCTTCACGGATAGCGAAGCGTAGACCTTCTTCCATCGCGATTGGGTTGATTAGCTCAACAACAAACTTAAGGTTGTCACCAGGCATAACCATTTCAACACCTTCTGGAAGCTCTACAGCACCAGTGATGTCAGTTGTACGGAAGTAGAACTGTGGACGGTAACCTTTAAAGAAAGGAGTGTGACGACCACCCTCTTCTTTAGAAAGTACGTATACTTCAGATTCAAACTTAGTATGTGGAGTGATTGAACCAGGCTTAGCTAGTACTTGACCACGTTCAACGTCTTCACGTTTAGTACCACGTAGAAGTGCACCAATGTTCTCACCAGCACGACCTTCGTCAAGCAGTTTACGGAACATTTCAACACCAGTACAAGTAGTTGTTTGAGTATCACGGATACCAACGATTTCTACTGCATCACCAACGTTAACGATACCTTGCTCAACACGACCAGTTACAACAGTACCACGGCCAGAGATTGAGAATACGTCTTCGATAGGCATAATGAAAGGCATATCGATAGCACGTTCTGGATCAGGGATATATGAATCTAGCGCGTCTGCTAGTTCAATGATCTTGTCTTCGTACTCTTTTTCGCCTTCAAGTGCTTTAAGAGCAGAACCCTGGATAACTGGTAGGTCATCACCTGGGAAGTCATATTCAGAAAGAAGTTCACGAACTTCCATTTCTACTAGTTCAAGTAGTTCTTCATCATCAACCATATCACATTTGTTCATGAATACGATGATGTAAGGAACGCCAACCTGACGTGAAAGTAGGATGTGCTCACGTGTTTGTGGCATAGGACCATCAGTTGCAGCAACAACTAAGATAGCGCCGTCCATTTGAGCAGCACCAGTGATCATGTTTTTAACATAATCCGCGTGTCCTGGGCAATCTACGTGTGCGTAGTGACGGTTAGGCGTATCATATTCAACGTGAGAAGTGTTGATCGTGATACCACGTTCTCTTTCTTCAGGAGCGTTATCGATTGATGCGAAATCTTTAGCTTCACCACCGTATACTTTTGCAAGTACGTTTGTGATTGCTGCTGTTAGAGTTGTTTTACCATGGTCAACGTGACCAATTGTACCTACGTTTACGTGGGTATTACTACGTACAAATTTTTCTTTAGACACGACGTGTACCTTCTAATTATCAGTTAAGCCTTTATCTTATGATAAAGACTACCAAAGTTAAACTTTATTTCGCTTCAATAATTTTGTCAGCGATGTTTTTAGGTGCTTCATTGTATTCAAGGAATTCCATTGAATACGAAGCGCGGCCCTGTGTAGCTGAACGTAGTGCGGTTGCATAACCGAACATTTCAGACAACGGAACCTTAGCATGAATAATTTTAAGGCCTGAGTGGCCATCATCCATACCGTCGATCATGCCGCGACGACGGCTTACGTCACCAACAACATCACCCATCCACTCCTCAGGAGTGGTAATTTCAACTTTCATCATAGGCTCAAGCAAAGCTGGACTTGCATCCAATGCGCCCTGTCTGCAACCAAATGATGCCGCGACCTTGAATGCCATTTCATTGGAGTCAACGTCGTGGAATGAACCACCGTGAAGTGTAACACGAACATCCATGATAGGATATCCTGCTAACACACCTTGGTCCATCTGATCTTTACAACCTTTTTCAACCGCTGGAATGAATTCACGAGGAACTTCACCATCAACGATTGCATCCACAAATTCAAAACCAGCGCCCGCTTCGAGCGGCTCTAATTTCAGCAGAACATGGCCATATTGACCTTTCCCGCCTAATTCGCGAATGAATTTACCTTCTGCTTCAACTGAATTACGAATTGATTCACGATATGCAACCTGAGGCTTACCAACGTTGCATTCAACGTTAAACTCACGACGCATACGGTCAACAATAATGTCCAGATGAAGTTCACCCATACCAGATATCAGTGTTTGTGCTGACTCTTCGTCAGTTTCAACACGGAACGATGGGTCTTCAGCCGCTAATTTACTTAGGGCGATAGCCATCTTATCTTGATCGGCTACTGTTTTAGGTTCCACAGCAATTTGGATAACCGGCTCCGGAAAATCCATACGCTCAAGAATTACTTTATGATTAGCATCACAAAGCGTATCACCAGTAGTAACATCCTTAAGACCAATTGCTGCAGCAATATCACCAGCACGTATTTCTTTCAATTCTTGACGATCATTGGCATGCATTTGCACTATACGACCTAAACGTTCACGCTTCTGTTTAACAGAATTATAAACGCCATCGCCCGTATTGACCACCCCAGAATACACACGTAAGAACGTAAGCGTACCTACGAATGGGTCTGTCGCGATTTTAAAGGCTAATGCAGCAAAGGGAGCGTCATCACTTGATCGACAAGTAATTTCGTTCTCATTATCATCAATACCATTGATATCTTTCACTTCCGTTGGGCTAGGAAGAAATTCAATCACTGCGTCAAGTACCGCTTGTACACCTTTATTTTTAAAGGCAGAACCACAAGTCGCAAGTACGATCTCGTTATTCAGCGTACGTTGACGTAAACCAGCTTTAATTTCTTCTTCAGATAATTCACCTTCTTCAAGGTATTTATCCATAAGCTCATCGTTAGCTTCGGCGGCAGCATCAACCAATTCTTCATGTAATTCTTCTGCTCGCTCAAGTAGATCTGCAGGAATATCGCCATAACTAAATGACATACCTTGATCTGCTTCATTCCAGCTAATTGATTTCATTTTAATTAAATCAATTACGCCTTCAAAATCATCTTCCGCACCAATGTTTAACTGGATAGGAACACAAGTCGCGCCCAGACGATTACGAATTTGGTCAATTACAGCGTCAAAATCTGCACCAGTACGATCCATCTTATTGACGAACACGATACGTGGTACTTGATACTTGTCAGCTTGACGCCAAACCGTTTCAGATTGTGGTTCAACACCTGATGCACCACAAAATACGACAACTGCGCCATCAAGTACTCGCAAAGAACGTTCTACTTCAATCGTGAAGTCAACATGTCCCGGAGTATCAATGATGTTGATACGGTGCTGCTTAAATTGCGCATCCATACCTTTCCACATTGTTGTTGTCGCAGCAGAAGTAATGGTAATACCACGCTCCTGCTCCTGTTCCATCCAATCCATAGTGGCAGCGCCATCATGAACTTCACCAATCTTATGTGAAAGACCAGTATAGAACAGAATTCGTTCTGTAGTTGTAGTTTTACCCGCATCAACGTGAGCACAAATACCAATATTTCGGTAGAGCTCGATCGGAGTTGTACGTGCCACAATAAATCCCTTACTAGGAAACCTAGACAGAAAATAATTGACGCAGATTTAAAATCTGCGTCCAAAAATTACCAGCGATAGTGAGCAAATGCTTTATTCGCGTCAGCCATACGGTGAACGTCTTCACGTTTCTTAACCGCAGAACCTTTGTTTTCAGCAGCGTCGAATAGCTCTCCAGCTAGACGAGCAGCCATTGATTTTTCACCACGTTTACGTGCTGCTTCAACTAACCAACGCATAGCTAGTGCATTACGACGAGAAGGACGAACTTCTACAGGCACTTGGTAAGTTGAACCACCAACACGGCGAGATTTAACCTCAACCGATGGACGAACATTGTCTAAAGCGATTTCAAAAAGCTCTAGGTGTGTTTTATCTTCACTTTTAGTAGAGATAGTTTCTAGCGCACCGTATACAATCGCTTCTGAAGTAGATTTTTTACCGTCTACCATTACGATGTTGATGAATTTTGCTAGGATTTCTGATCCGAATTTTGGATCTGCTAAAATTTCTCTTTTAGCTACGACGCGACGTCTTGGCATCTTTTATTCCTCGTTGTGCTTCAGGTATTACCCAAAACTAATAAATAGTTAACAGTTTGCTTGGCCTTACTAAACGAAGAATTATTAATTCTTAGGGCGTTTAGCACCGTATTTAGAACGACCTTTACGACGATCACTAACACCAGCTGTATCTAACGCACCACGAACTGTATGGTAACGAACACCCGGTAAATCTTTAACACGACCACCGCGGATTAAGATCACGCTATGCTCTTGAAGGTTATGGCCTTCACCACCGATGTATGAAGTTACTTCATAACCGTTAGTTAGACGAACACGAGCTACTTTACGTAGAGCCGAGTTAGGTTTTTTAGGAGTAGTAGTGTATACGCGAGTACAAACACCACGACGTTGTGGACAAGCTTCAAGAGCAGGAACGTTAGTTTTTGTAACGTTTCTTACGCGAGGCTTGCGTACTAATTGGTTAGTAGTTGCCATTTAAAATAGCTCCGTTGAGTTTTTTACGTGTGAAAAATCATCCCTAATATAGGGACGCAGAATTTTAGTCATTGCGCCTTTAGCTGTCAAGCATAAGAACAGTATTATTGAAAATAAATCAGTTTATTAACCAATAAATCGTAAATAAACCGCTTTTACAACACTAGTAGATAAAAACTTACCCATAGTTTATAGGGCGACAATGAAAATTCGTACAGTTCAGCTTATTTAATTCCAAGTCTGTACTTGTAAATGTGACACAGTAAGGTTAACAAATTCTAGGTAGCTAACTTGCTGACCTAGAATACATTTTAACCCTCTTGCATCCAGATCTTCAGTCAAAGTGTAAACACTTATCTTTGGTAGGAGATCTTGAAGTATTTTAGCATATTTATGCAGTGATGCCGTCATAACGACAGCATCTTGAATAAAGAGCAGCGCATCACCCTCATTGAGATAGCCTAGGCTATCAATGAATGTGTTTTTTGAGAATGGCGACGATTTAATAATATGAAGCATAATGTTATCACCAATCAAAAATTCAAAATAATAGCATGCTGGCGAATTCGTTGATTAATCTCTGCTTGTGGTAAACGTTCAGCATCGATAATCAACTCAATATCGCTTATACCTCGCTCTATAAGCGAGTCTGCGCACACATAAATGTTTTCGATATCATATAAGTCAAACAGTCCAAATGTAGGCGAAAAATCCCGACAAGCGATATTTTGAGGCTTTTGGTTACTGAGTAACTGATAAACGCCATCACCAATAAAAAACACACTTAACTCTTCCGTTAATGCAGATGTAGCAAGAATGGCGTCTTGTGTTTCTCTGGCTAGGCTACTGCCATGAGGAACTTGACGAGTAACGAACGCAACTCTCAACATATTTTCAACCAAATGTAGTTAATTAAAACTGGATAACCCGATCAGCAGTCATAATCGACTCGGCTAATTGACCTAGTCCGGTTAATTGAAATGGTAACTCAAGATTAAACTGATTCTTCCCAGTCCTATCCGCTTCACTTTGATCAATAACACCACGTCTCAACGCTGCACCTGAACATATATCTAAAGGAAATAGATGTTCACGAGCCATCACGAGCCAAGCATTATATAAATCAAATTCATCCGCTGCTGGAGATGTCAATATTGAGCCATTAAGCACACCATCATTATAAAAAAATACGCGTTGAATAGTATGACCTAACTCAACCGCTGACTTTACATAATGATAGGCGCTTAAAGCGTCTTGACTACCATACGCTGGACCTGTAACAAGTACAGCAATAGTGATCGATTTAGACATAAATGAGGCCTAATTAAAGTGTGTAAGCGATAGCTTCAACTTCAACTAATACATCTTTCGGTAAACGAGCAACTTCCACACATGAACGTGCAGGTGCATTTTCAGGAAAATAACGTGCGTACACTTCATTGAAGGTAGCAAAATCATTCATATCACTTAAGAAGCATGTTGTTTTGATTACTGTATCAGCACTTGCATTTGCAGCTTTTAGAACTGCCATTAGGTTTTCCATTACTAATTCAGCTTGCTCTTTCACGCCGCCTTTAATAATTTCCATTGTCTCTGGCACTAGTGGGATCTGTCCTGAAGTAAAAACCATATTACCAAGTTGATTAGCTTGTGAGTACGGGCCTAGTGCAGCAGGTGCATTCGTTGTTGAAATGATTTTTTTACTCATTGTAAGTTCCATAAATTTATCAATGCTCCCATGTTCAGAGCGAATATATTGCGCTATCTACACGCATTATATTTAATAACACGCGTAATAAGCAAATATAGAACAACGAATAGTTTAAACTTTATAGATTTTTTTACATGAAATTAATTTGATTAGTGCTTTCTGTCGTTTTTATTTTAAGCTAAAATTACCAATTGTGTTTAGCGGATTAGAGGGTTAACGAATGTTCATATCATTAGACCATATAACCTTCCCCCTATGCATGCAAACTTGTAAAGCCTCATAACTATTCATATGAGGCTTTTTTTTGGATAATTCTGATCATCAGGGCACAAAAATGGTAAATCCGTTATTTAGAAAACATATAGTATCTATCAATGATATCTCACGTAATGAGCTAGAACTTATTGTTAAAACTGCGGCAAAACTAAAAAATAAGCCACAGCCCGAACTTTTAAAAAATAAAGTAATTGCGAGCTGTTTCTTTGAAGCATCAACTCGCACACGATTATCATTTGAAACCGCTATCCAACGATTAGGTGGGACAGTTATTGGCTTCGATAATGCCGGTAACACCTCACTTGCGAAGAAAGGTGAAACGCTTGCCGATTCAATCAGTGTGATTTCAAGCTATGCAGATGCCTTTGTGATGCGCCACCCTCAAGAAGGTGCAGCAAGATTAGCATCAGAATTCTCCAACGTACCTGTTATTAACGGCGGTGATGGCTCTAATCAACATCCCACACAAACATTGCTTGATCTGTTTTCAATTTACGAAACACAAGGTCGCTTAGATAATTTAAATATCGCATTGGTGGGAGATCTTAAATACGGTCGAACAGTTCATTCTTTAGCACAAGCCCTTGCTAAGTTCAGTGGCTGCAAGTTCTATTTCATTGCACCAGATGCATTAGCGATGCCTGGATATATCTGTGATGAGCTTGATGAGCACGATATCAGCTATGCCTGTTATAACTCAATTGAAGACGTAGTACCTGAAATTGACGTGTTATACATGACTCGTGTACAAAAAGAACGTTTTGATGAAACAGAGTATCAACACATGAAAGCCGGCTTTATTTTATCTGCCAGTTCATTAAAAAATGCAAAAGATAATTTGAAAGTACTGCACCCATTGCCACGCGTTGATGAAATCACTGTCGATGTTGACAAAACACCATACGCGTATTACTTTCAGCAAGCTGAAAATGGTGTATATGCACGTGAAGCACTACTTGCTCTTGTATTAAACGAAACAATCGGAGGATAAGATAATGAAAAGCAATCATATGCAAGTAGAGGCTATCTGTAATGGCTATGTTATTGATCATATCCCATCAGGACAAGGTGTTAAAATTCTCAGACTATTTTGTCTTACGAATACCAAGCAGCGTGTTACGGTTGGTTTTAACCTTCCAACTCATAATGGTGCAACCAAAGATTTAATTAAAGTTGAAAACACTGAGATAACCAAGCCACAAGCGAATCAATTAGCACTGCTTGCACCAAATGCAACCATTAATATAATTGAAAATTTCGAGGTGACAGATAAGCATGCGTTAGCATTGCCAAAAGAAGTTGAAAACGTATTCCCGTGTCCAAACTCAAATTGTATTACACACGGCGAACCGGTTATTTCATCTTTTACCATTAAAATGATCAAGGGTAATATCGGTCTAAAATGTAAGTATTGTGAAAAAACATTTTCAAAAGAAATTGTAACTGCACAAGTTTAATTCAAATTAATCCAGAGCTGCTTCTCAATGATACAGCTCTGTTATGTTCGTTTTATAGAATTATTTAGTTTTCACATTAAAACACGCTTCTAATTCCGCTTTAATTTCCTTAAACCCCTTTTTTCGTAATAATTCAACATTACGTTCAGGGATTTCCTCAGGGTTCGGAAATAGTCTCAATACCCGCGCCATCTCATCTTCACGAATAATATGCAGTATTGGATAAGGAGAGCGATTAGTAAAGTTAGCAGCATCTTGCATTGTCGTGTCATCAAAACGATATTTAGGGTGCATATGCGCTAATTGATAAACACCTTCGTAGTCCTGCATTTCCAATAAATCATTCGCATAATCAATTAAATCGAGGAAATCATCAAAGTTACTACTCAATTTAGGAATAACAACTAATGTTGTAGCTATATCTTCATTGGTATCTAAACGAATAAACTCAGCATTAACACATTCTAATAACTCAGTTAAATCAGTCCCATCAAGTACTGCACAATGAATTGTTTTTCGCTCTAATTCTTTCTTCGCAAAAGGACAAATATTGTATTTAACAATAATATCTTTCACCCATTTTAGCGTCTGTAACTTAATTATTTCATGGTTATCAGTCATACAAGGATCCTAAACATCTTAATTTAAGTAGTTAACCACAAAATTAGTGATTTAATCTAAAGTGGTGAAAGTATATTTGATTATATTTTAACTTTAACAGCTAATAATTTACAGGTATAAAAAAAGCCGATATCAATGATATCGGCTTTTTTCGTTCAAGACGGTGTCTTAAATCTAATTTAGCATTTGGCGATGCCCTACTCTCACATGGGGAAACCCCACACTACCATCGGCGTTATTACGTTTCACTACTGAGTTCGGAATGGGATCAGGTGGTACCGCAACACTATGGTCACCAAGCAAATTTGGTTTGCTTTCTATATAGAAACTTACGTTTCATTTTTAAAC